>JBIISW010000024.1:0-22062 GCA_044340865.1 Bacteroidia bacterium
ATAAATCTAATCCTCTATCAAAATTACTCGCAGGTTGATTTGAATTATTAAATGAACACGTTTCGAAACTGTAAGTTCCTGCAGCACCTCTTATTGAGATTGCATTTCCATCATTAGAAGCGTTTGAACTAAATTGACAAGTATATCCAGTAGGATTATTGGTTCCACAGAAAAAAGCACCATCAAATTTGCAATTAACGAATGTGGCTTTTAGATTTGCATCATTTCCTTGAGAGAAATAATGACCACCACCATTAGTAGGTGAACTAGCGTCTCCCTGAATATAATTTCTATTAAAACAAGAATTGGTAACCGTTAAATTACCTGCAATTTGAGCTATGGCACCACCTGCTCTAGCAGAGTTACCTTCAAATGATGTTTTATCAACATTGACAATAGAAGTAACTCCATTTATCTCGATAGCACCACCCTTACCATCTGCGTCACGAGATTGTGAAAAAACAGAATTTTTCACTGTTAAGTTACAAGAATTTACTTTAATGGCACCACCAGAATCGCCATTAAAACCAGAACAACTAAAAAACAAACCATCAAAAGTTGAATTAGAACCACTCGATAAATAAATACTTTCACCATTAGACGTTGCTCCGTAATTTTTCTTCATAACTACGCTTTTTAAATTAAAGCCTTTTACGTTTGTATTAACCAATAAGACTTGTCCAACAGCACTTCCTAAAAAGAAATCAAACAATTGTAAGTTTTGTATGGTGATATTATTTGCGGCAATAGTTGCAAAACGGTGGTCAGAATGGCTAGTAAAAATGGTGTTGCCGGTTCCAGCACCAATGATTGAAATACTTTTATTTAAGATCAAATTTCTGTTATTTGCTCCTGTAAATGTACCTTTATCAACGTAAATAATATCGCCTGCGGCTGCTGCATTAAAAGCTGCTGAAAGGCTTAATTTTGGTGCACTTGGAATATTACCAGCATTAGCATCATTACCTATTGCTGTTGCATATACATCTCCAGTAGTAGAATTATCATTGACATACCAAGTAGTTTGACTTTGGGCATATAAACCCAGTAAAATAAAGAAAAGGAAAGCACTTCCTCTTAGGTTGATTTTTTTAAATCGAGATAAAATTTGAATCATCATTATTTTTTTATTTTAATTAATTTTTTTGGGAACAAAAGTAATAATTGAATAAATAGTTTTAGACTTCATATTTTATTAATTAGTAAGTCTAAATAGTAAATACATCTAATTTTTAAAATAAGGCATTCTTTAAAAACAGATTCCTAATTATGTTATTAATTAAGACTTCGCTATTTAATTTTCTCATAACTGCTTATTTGTAGTAGGTCTGATTACTTTTTTAGACTCGTTTTTTTAAATTTATCAATTTAGACAAAACGAGTTCTTTTTTTTAACTTAGACAAATGTATAAATTATATAGACTAATTAATATATTTATCATATTAATATAATTAATTTGAATTTAAAGCTGGAAAATTTTTGTGTCAATTACAATAAAAAGCTATTAAAAAACCAGTCTTGAAGTTAAATATGAAATAGGATGTGTTTTTTAAAATAGTCAGTTTACACACTTTACCGGATAGAGTAAATACGATAAATCCGTTGATAAATAAGCGGAAATACAATATCAGTTCAAAAAAAATATCACAAAAAAACCCGATTAAATCTAATCGGGTTTTTTAATATGTGAAAGTTAAAATTATTTAACTGCTTTCTTTTGAATTTTTTCGCGGATACGAGCTGCTTTACCAGTACGCTCACGGATATAAAATATTTTAGCTCTACGAACAATACCTACTTTATTTAATTCGATTTTATCGATAAAAGGAGATGCTACAGGAAAAATACGCTCAACACCAACACCATTCGAAATTTTACGAACAGTGAAAGAAGCTGTTGAAGGCTCATTTTTACGTTGAATAACTACACCAGAAAACTGCTGAATACGCTCTTTTTCACCCTCTTTAATTTTGTAATGAACGGTAATAGTATCTCCAGCTTTAAATGTTGGATGAGCAACTTCTGTTTTTAATTGTTTTTTTACGTAGTCTAATAATAAACTCATGGTTTCTTAATTTTAAAATTTATCATTTTTGGCATTCATTGCACCATGCAATCAGAGGCTAAAAAGTGGAGGGCAAATATAGTATTAAATCTTTTAATGTTCAAATTATATTTTACTTTATTTTTTTAACTAAAAAAGGCTGCAAAAAGCAGCCTTTTTTATAGTTTGTATGTCAACTTACTCAGCCGTTTCTGGCTTAGGCATCGTTGCTTTACGAGATAATTTCGCTTTTCCGTTTTTAGGATCCGTACCAATGTATTTCACACTAATTACTTGTCCTTCCTTCAATATTCCTTCTAAAGAATCTAAACGTTTCCAATCTACTTCACTAATGTGTAATAAACCTTCTTTACCTGGCATAAACTCAACAAATGCACCATAAGGCATAATTGATTTTACAGTGGCTTCGTATGTTTCACCAACTTCAGGTATTGCAACTATTGATTTAATGCGCGCTACGGCTGCTTTTAAATCTTCTAATTTTTCTGCAAATATTTCAACACGTCCAGCATTATCAACTTCAGTAATTGAAATCGTAGCACCAGTTTTCTTTTGAATATCTTGAATTACTTTTCCTCCAGGTCCGATGATGGCTCCAATAAATTCTTGAGGTATAATAATAACTTCAAAGCGAGGAACGTTTTCGTTGTATTCTGCACGAGGTTCGGTAATTGTTTTCATAATTTCACCCATGATGTGTAAACGACCTTCACGAGCTTGCGCTAAGGCTTTTTCCATTACTTCATAAGGTAAACCATTCACTTTTAAATCCATTTGTACGGCAGTGATACCATCTTTAGTTCCACAGATTTTAAAATCCATATCTCCTAAATGATCTTCATCTCCTAAAATATCTGATAATACAGCGTATTGACCTTTATCATTAGTAATTAAACCCATTGCAATACCTGTAACTGGTTTTGCAATTTTAACACCTGCATCCATTAAAGCCAATGTACCAGCACAAACTGTAGCCATTGATGAAGAACCGTTAGATTCTAAAATATCAGAAACAACACGAACAGTGTAAGGTGTATCGGTTGGTACAACTTTTGATAAAGCACGCATCGCTAAATTACCATGACCAACCTCACGACGACCTACGCCACGATTAGGTTTTGCTTCACCAGTTGAAAAACCAGGGAAGTTATAATGTAAAATAAATTTAGTTTCTCCACGATAAAAAGCACCATCTATCATTTGAGCATCTTTTCCTGTTCCTAATGTTACAGTAGTTAATGATTGAGTTTCTCCACGTTGGAAAATAGCAGAACCATGTGCAGCAGGCAAATAACCTACTTCACTCCAAATTGGACGAATTTGATTTGTTTTACGACCATCTAAACGAATTTGAGTATCTAAAGTAGCTTGACGAACTGCATCGTATTCAACGTCGTGGTAGTATTTATTAATCAACGCTTCTCTTTCTTTTAATTCTTCCGCTGTAAACTGAGCTTTGTATTCAGTTAAAACTGCTTTAAATGCTGCTTTACGATCGTTTTTATTTGGATTACCTTGTTTTGCAACAGCGTACACTTTATCGTAAGTTGCTTTAGAAACAGCTGCTTTTAAATCAGCGTCATTGATTTCGTGACAATATTCACGTTTTGGTTTTAAACCTGCTTTAATAGCAAATTCTTTAATAGCAGAAATTTGAACTTTAATAGCTTCGTGTGCAAATTTAATTGCTTCAAGCATTTCTGCTTCACTTACTTCGCTCATTTCACCTTCAACCATTGAGATATCGGTTTCTGTAGCAGCTACAATCATTTCTAATGTAGCAGTTGCTAATTCATCGATGTTTGGATTGATGCATAATTTACCATCAATTTTAGCAACACGCACTTCTGAAATAATTCCGTTAAATGGAATATCAGAAACTGCAACTGCTGCACACGCTGCTAAACCAACTAATGCATCAGGCATTGTTTTTTTATCAGATGAAATTAATGAAATCATGATTTGTGTATCCGAATGGTAATCATCTGGAAACTGCGGACGCATTGCTCTATCAACGATACGAGAAATTAATACTTCGTAATCAGACAATTTTGCTTCTCTTCTAAAAAATCCACCAGGGAAACGGCCAGTTGCCGCATATTTTTCTTGATAATCTACCGTTAAAGGTAAGAAATCAATTCCTTCTTTAGCTTCTTTATTACTTACTACGGTAGCTAAAATCATAGTGCTACCTAATTTTACTACAACAGCTCCATCAGCTTGTTTAGCTAATTTACCAGTTTCTAGTGTTACGATTCGACCATCTCCTAGGTCGAACGAATGTTGAATTCCAATTTGTGACATCGTGTTTTTTTTTGTTTTGTGTACCAACGTTTTTGGTACGGGTTTATATTGTGTTCTATTTTTTAAGGCTCAAATATAATAAGAAAGGCATCCCGATTGCTCAGAATGCCCCTTTACTATGTTAAATTATCATTACTATTTACGTAAATCTAATACTTTAATAATAGCACGGTAACGCATAATGTCCGTGTTTTTTAAGTAATCTAATAATGCACGACGCTTACCTACTAAATTTAATAGTGCACGTTGTGTTCCAAAATCTTTTTTGTTAGATTTTAAATGACCTGTTAAGTGGTCTATACGGTGAGTAAATAAAGCAACTTGAGATTCTGCTGAACCTGTGTTTTTATCGCTACCACCGTGTTTTTTAAAAATGTCTTTTTTTACTTCTGATGTTAAATACATATTATTATTCTTTTATTATTATCTTTAAATAGGGCTACAAATATAAGTAATTTTGTTATATCTACAACTTTTATGATGATTAATCACGACTTTTTTTAGTTTTTAAGTAAAAAAACTGTGTTTACTCACTATTTATTTAGTGATTACAATCTTTTTAGTAACCATTTGACTTGAATTTACTTTGCAATTCACGAAATATAATCCACTTTGTAATGATTGCGTATTAATTGTATATAAATCAGAACCAACATTTTCGATGGCGCCAACCAATACCTCTTTCCCAGTTAAATCAGTAATTGTGTAGTGTAACGTAGCTCGCTCCTTTACATCTAATAAAATATTAAATTCGTTGCTAGCAGGATTTGGAAACAACTGAAAATCAAGATTGGATTTACTGATTTCGTTTACAGGCAAATAATAACCAACTGTAAAACGTTCTTTAATTTGACATCCAAAATCACCACTAAAATTTTTAATAACGGTTGGTGTTATCGAGGAATTAAATCGTATGATTCCTGTTCCAGGATTAACAGGATAAGACGAATACGCCCACCAACTAATACCATCACAACCATCATCATCCATCGTAAATGTATAACATCCATTTGGTAAATTAACGGTATCAACATATAATCCAACAGTTGCGGTTGATGTTGCATAATTATTATTGACTCTACTTTTTACAACAACACCTGCATCATTGGTTATTTTCCATGTCGTTTCACTATAAATTCCATTTAAAGTACTAACGGATTTGTTAGCTTTAAAATAGACTACAAATTTATTTGGATACGATCTTACGTCCACAAACTTTGATGTGTATACATTATTAAACGTATTTTGATCACCAACGACGCCATTAACTTTATGAATAGCTACTTCAAACACATTTGATTCGTTGCCGTTAAACATGCTTATACTTGGGCCTAAATCAACAATCGTATCTTGTAAGAAATTTAAATTTCCTGTAAATGTATAAGTACTAATAGCACCGCCTCTTAAATTATATTGAAGCACAACACTTGTGAGTGGAGTTGTTCCAGTATTTTTAATTTTCACTTTAGGATTTGAACAAATGTTATTAGAACGGAAATAATTAGCATCATCTGTTGGGGCCATAATATCTTCGATGGATGCATCTAAACTGTAATTAGGAGCGGCATAGGTTATTAATTGAGACACCACATTAAATCCTCCTGATGGTGAACTAGTCGTGTATGGTTCGAAATCAATATCGGCAGTAAATGTTGATGCAGAACTTGTGTAAGGCGTCACATCATGAACAATAGGTTTAACGATATTTCCTGGACACCAATTTGCTCTATCGTAAATCCATGTTCCAGTTTGAGGGAAAATATCATTAATACCGCAATCTGCTCTCCATAATTGTTTTTGAGAAATTTGAGTTCCATTGATTTTCATATCATAATATTTACTGCAAAATTCCCCACACCCGTTATCATCAGAACCATGACCACTTATAGTATTTTTAATATATGCTTTTGCTACAGGAGCATTGTAAATACGTGGCTTAGGAATTAAATAATTTTCGATTGGATTGGCCGCGTTACCGTATGGATAATAGCCATCATAAATATTTTTAATAGCGATATTATTCATTGGAGGCGTGCCTTCAATAAATTCTATTTTTAAAGTTAATGTAAAACCCCATGAATAACCATCATATTTAAAACGAAAATCGAGGTTACCATTTAACACCGAAGAATAATCAGTGATGTCCATGATGTAATCATTTTTTTTATTTGATGCCAACCAATCTGTGGCATAAGGTGTAATTACCCTTGCAATTTCAACAGTATCGGCACTTGGTGGTTTTACTCTTACTTGAGTAGTATAGTCCCATGAACCACAGTAAGTAGTTCCTGCTGGGCAAGCATACCTTCCTAAAATATAGTGCAAACGAATTTTACGATATGTTTTTCCAGTTGGTAAAACAGCCGAGGTATCGTAATTACCGTAATAGGTTAATTTTCTTAAATTATAAATGGTTACCCAAGTGGTATCGCCAGCGGCTGCCTTACTCTCTTGAACTAAGAAAATAAATAAAATAATTGTAATAATGTGTTTCATTTAAATTTGCTTTTTAAACAAATATAATAAAGTTTAGGTTAAACACATCAAAAACAAAACACCTTTGTAAAATCATTAACCTGCCCAACCTTCTCTGTCTAAGCTTCTATATTGAATTGCTTCAGCAATATGGTTGGTTTCAATATTTTGAGAAGCCTCTAAATCGGCGATAGTACGAGCAACTTTTAAAATTCGATCATAAGCCCTTGCCGATAATCCTAATCGTTCCATAGCTGTTTTGAGTAAACTATTACCAGCCTCACTCAAATTACAATAAGTTTTTAAGTCTTTAGTCCGCATTTGCGAATTCGAATAAATACCTTCAGCTGCATGGTATCTTTCTGTTTGAATTTTTCGAGCAACAATAACGCGCTGACGAATATCAAAACTCGTTTCGCTCTTTTTTTCTTTACTCAATTCGCTAAACGGAACCGGTGTAACCTCAACATGCAAATCAATTCTATCCAATAAAGGACCTGAAATTTTATTTAAATATTTTTGCACCACACCCGGTGCACACACACAATCTTTTTCGGGATGATTATAGTATCCACAGGGACAAGGATTCATACTTGCCATCAACATAAAACTAGCTGGATATTCCACACTAAAGCGAGCTCTTGAAATGGCGACAATCCTATCTTCCAATGGTTGACGCATCACTTCTAAAACAGTTCTTTTAAATTCTGGTAATTCATCTAAAAATAAAACACCATTATGAGCTAACGAAATTTCTCCAGGTTGCGCATTCATGCCTCCGCCAACTAGGGCCACATCACTAATGGTATGATGAGGACTTCGAAACGGCCGTTTGGTGATTAATCCAACCGATTTGCCTGTTCTTCCAGCAACACTGTGAATCTTTGTGGTTTCCAAAGCTTCGTCTAAGGTTAGCGGCGGTAAAATAGATGGCATACGCTTACTCAACATAGTTTTTCCTGCCCCAGGAGGACCAATTAAAATAACATTATGTCCACCGGCTGCTGCAATCTCTAGGGCACGCTTTATATTTTCTTGTCCTTTCACATCGTTAAAATCAAATTCATTATCATCCACTTTTGTGGCAAATTCATCTTCGATATTAATGGTTGTTTTTTCTAAATTACCTTGGCCGTTAAAAAAATCGATGACTTGCTTAATTGTTGAAGCGCCATACACATCGAGTCCATCCACGACGGCTGCTTCTTTCGCATTGAGTTCTGGTAAAATAATTCCTTTAAAACCTTCTTGTTTGGCTTTAATCGCAATGGGTAATGTTCCTTTGATGGGTCGTAATTCTCCATCTAAACTCAATTCTCCCATGATGATGTACTCACTAACTCGTTCAGAAAAAATTTGTTCTGATGCCGCTAAAATCCCTACAGCAATGGTTAAATCATACGCCGAGCCTTCTTTACGAATATCGGCAGGAGCCATATTAACGGTGATTTGTTTTCCTGGAATTTTTAAGCCATTATTTTTTAAAGCTGCATCAATTCGCTGATGACTTTCTTTTACAGCGCTATCAGGTAACCCAACTAAAAAGAAATTGATGCCTTGAGAAATATTAACCTCAACGGTTACGGTTGTCGCATTGATGCCTTGAACAGCACTTCCAAATGTTTTAACGAGCATAGTTTTATTTTTTATCAAAACTACTACGTTACGTATTAGTTGATTGCTACAAAAAATAGCAAGCATAAAAAAGCCCCTAAATTTAACATTTAGGGGCTTTTAAATAATAAACTTTAAGTACTATTTATATTTTGTAGCAGAAGGCAAAGATGCACTAATATCGCCGCTATAGATATAAATGGACGCTGAACCGCTTCTTGTTAATGTTTTAATAACTTTATCATCTTCTTTTATGTTAATGGTAATATCCTGCGGCTGAAAAGATGTAGATGAACCCGTTACGTTTTTTTGATAACAGTTTAAACTTATTCCATAATTAACTTTTGTTGAACTACTTTTAACGGTATACGATTTAGTAAATGAACTTGTCGTAATTCCTTGAATATCTGTTCCTCCTGTAGAATTTACATAAGTAATGCTTGCAGTTCTTGCAGGGTTAGAAAGTAGAACTTCATACGTAATAGTTACATCTGCGATTTCTCTTTTTTTACAAGAGCTAAATGTGAATGATAATAAAGCGAATACTAATGATAGTACTGTGATTTTTTTCATGTTTTTTGGTTTAGTTTTTTTCAAATGTAAATAAAAATTATTATTCAATAATTAATTTTCGAGTTATTTTTTCATTTTTATAATTTAGGTTTACAAAATAAACACCACTCGCTAATTCAATGTCATTTATTTTCAGGTTATTAAACCCATTAGCAACATTAACATTTTTTCTATACATGCTTCTTCCTGCTAAATCTGTAATGGTTAATTGAAATGTTTCAGAAACATTTGCCTCTATCATTAAATAAAATTCTCCTGAAGTTGGATTTGGAGCTAAAATATATTCAAAATTTAAAGGTGTACTTTCATACAATCCCACGCTTGATGCTACATAACAAGGCGTTCCAATACCAGTTGTATAAGTTGGATTGGCTATATAAGTCATATTAGAAAAGTCAATATAACAGGCATAACGCACACTGTCAATAAATGGATTACGATTTCCTTGTAAGGAATCTAAAAAATCATTTCTTGAAATTTCAAAGGCATCAGGTGGATCTTGATAATGCCATTTTTTTAAAATATTTTGATCTTGACCATAACTGATTGATGTTGAAATTGGATTTCTTAATTTCCAATCCATCACAACGCCACTTTTTAATTGTCCATTATATGCTGTTGCCATGTACATAACTGCACGAGCAAAATCACCTTTTTGTACAGAACGAGGTTCAAAAACTGTTTGTCCTTTACTATTTTGCCCACGTTTTGATAATAAAAATGAACTTGACACTGTGGTAACTTCTCCCATTGGAAAATTACTTCTTACAGCATTTACATCATCTTGATTTGTTGGAAATAAATGATGTTGATCATTATATTCTGATCTTTCTGGAGAATCTGCAGGATTTGAAGGCATCCAATCATGACAATAACTATGTTCACGACTAATATATCCCCAAGCAAACGGTTCAGTAAATACATAGTTTTCACTACTATAAACACACGTTACAACTTTTTGTCCAGCCGTTGTATCACGGGCAGTAAATAATTTTACCATCGTTTCATCGTAGTTACCATAAAAAACTGATGTATGCGGATAAATTTGGTTAGTTAAAGAAGATAAAAAGTTTATGTTGTTTACATTCAAAGAAGCATATTCTAATGCTGGTTGCATAGTCGAAAGTGCGGTGAAATTACCTATTAAAGGAGCTGTTTGATTGTAATTTGTAAAAGCGCCTGAACCATTATATGAAAAAACAGCAATTTGATATTGTAAACCTGCATAAATATTACTTAAGCCTAAAGTAGTTGCACTTGTAGCATAAATAACTTTACTTGAGCCAATTGCATCACCAACTTGGTATGCAACACCATCAACAGGAACATCCGTAATTGCAGAACTACCTTGTTTTTTCAAGATTAAATAGCCTGAAGGAGAACCTGACGCTAAAACAAAATTGGCTTTTGCTCGGTATGACTTAATATTACTAAACGATAAGCCTGTTGGCTGAGCAGTTGGAGCAGTTGCATATAAACCACCAATTCCGTTAAGATTAATTACATACGCACTTTCATCTGAATCATTATTATTTATAGTTAAAATAGCTGAGCGAGTACCAGCAGAAGATGGATTAAAAGAGAGAGTTAAAGGTATATTAGAAGATGCACCAACTGTTGTAGGTAAAATGGAAGGGACCGAAACAGAAAAATCAGATGCGTTTGCGCCAGTTATTAAAATTGAAGAAACAGAAAGTGTATTAATTGTTCCTACATTTTCAATTGTGAAATTTACTGCAGTTGGTGTTCCAACTGCTGAATTGAAAGGAGCAACAGACCCACCGTTTAATATTGTAGTTAAGCCTTGTTTTACGTTTATTTCTTGAGCTGAAACAGGAGCAGCTGTAATATTTATATCATCTAAACCAACATTGTTTCCGCTAGTTTTACTTGTGAAATTCCAACGTAAATAACGTGAACTTGGATTTGGAGTTACTGTATATTGAGTATATGCAGCAGAACTTAATGTATTGGAATATGTTTGAAGTGCAGTCCAAGTTACGCCCAAAACTGATTCTTCAAGTGTAAAAACGCCTAACCAACCTCCACCAGTATTCCAACCTCTTAAATAGTAAGAAACAACTCCCATTGCATCTGCTGTGTTTACTTTAACATATTCTCCAGCTATATCTAATTTTGCTGCAGTACCAGATACACCAGTTCCATAAGTAAATGTACCACCAATATTAGTACTCCAACCTGGTTGTAAGCTAGCGGCCGAGCTAAATGCGTTAAAGTTTTCTGAGCTTGGTAATGGTGCCTGAGCAATGGCTCCAAAGCATAATACCATTGCCGATATTAGTGTTTTGATTTTTTTCATGATATAGGTGTTTGTTAGTTTTATTTTTTAAAAAGTCATTTTAGTTCCAATAATGTATGTTCTTCCTGAACCAAAAAATACTGTAGCATTTACTGCACTAAATCCTGTTCCATTAGCATTATTTCTTCCGTCATTAATATACATCGCATTTAAAAGATTATTGCAAGTACCATATAAGTTGATTTTAAAAGAACCGAATGGAATTTCGTAGCCTAAACTTAAATCAATTAAATAATAAGAAGGCATTTTCCAACTTTCTCTATCCGCATTTGCGTCAGACAAACTTAAAGGATCAAAATTTGAAAAATTTCTACCAAAATACGTGTAACGAGGTTTAATA
Source organism: Bacteroidia bacterium (assembly GCA_044340865.1). GTDB lineage: Bacteria > Bacteroidota > Bacteroidia > B-17B0 > Aurantibacillaceae > UBA4416. The sequence goes on from JBIISW010000024.1 coordinate 11,693, forward strand.
TAAAAACCTTTAAATGGCATATACCTAACTGCTGCTCCAACTTGTGTTTGTGCAGCATCAGCAACGTGAACTCCAATGGCAGAAAAAGAAATAGTATCTAAAGGTATATCGTTTCCATCTAACAAATAAACGGTGCTTTTAGAAGTATATGTCCAATCTGCAAAAGAAAATAAACCTTCGACTTCTAATTGTTTGGAAACTTTGTAGGTTGCATCAAATTCAATTCCTGTGTATTGAGAATTTAATCCATTTATATTAAATGATAATAAATCTGGGCCAATGTTATTTCTAATTAATGGTTTATTTTTCCATAACGTGTAATAAGCATTAATATTGGCATAAAAATTAGACTGTTTATATCCATACCCAATTTCATAAGATTGGATTGTTTGATTTTTTACATCTTTATATTCCTTATTGTTATTATCATACACGTTATTAAACTTTGGAGCAACGCTCATAAAACCTAAATTTACGAATACATTATTTTTTTCGTTAATATTATAATTTGCACCGCCTTTAACTGTAAAGTTAGGAAACCATTTATATCCCTTTGATGCGGCCTTAGCCTCTTTAGAACTATTATAATAATAAGTACCATTATATAAAACTGAATCAGCATATCCAACTGCCATATAAAGTGTAGTATCAGGCAATACAATATCTTTTTTCTTATAATAATCAATTCTTTTATAACCAGTGTAACCACCCGTCATTGTTATAAATGAGGTTAACTTATCTTTTTTAAACTCACCTTGCAAAAATAAACCGCCCCACTTAACCAACCCATCATAATTTCTTACAATTTTTTCATCCAGTTTTCTTACGTAATTTTTAGTATTGTAAGGGTCAACATTTTTGTCACTATAATCTAAAATATAATCGCCGCCCAATAAATTGTATACTTTATCGTAGTGGAATCCTTTGTAATATCTCAAATCAATGCCACTCGTTAATGTAAATCGTTTATTCATTTTAAAAGTTAAAGTACTTAATCCTCCAAACCAGTTATGGTCATTATTTTGACTTCTAATATACACTCCCGATTTATTGTCGGTTGTACTAACAGACGGGTAAAGTGCTACACTATTTATATCATATATTTTCTGTACATCATAATAACCTGTTGTTGTATCTCTTGGGGGAGTTGTATTTGATGAGCCATTTGTATACCGCGTTCCAGCTCCCTTCCCTAAAGAGGCGTATATAACTGTAGAAACAGTAATTCTTTGTGAAGCTGTCCAAAAATGATTGATGTTAAATAATGGTTTATGGTAAAAATTTGTTCTATCGCCAAAAGGATTTCCATTTAACATTCCGTTATCTGGATTCCATCTTAAATCTCTATTACCTTGAGTTAAAGTGGTATATTTTGAACTCGTTTTCATATTTCGTAATACAGAATCTGTATTTATACCTAGTTTACTGGCTAATTCTTTAGAATAAACTGCAATAGGAACTTGTGTAACCCTCTGCCCGTGGCTTTGTGGTGCTCCATTTGCTCCAATGCTTATGATATGGCGTGGGTTAGGCATAAATTGTACTTTAGCAAAATAAGAATAAGCATTCGTCCATGTTTGCTCAGCCCAACCATCGCCTGTTTTGTAAGTTCCTGCAATTGTAAAGCCCCATTTATTATTTATTAAACCCGAATTATAGGACATTGCCATTAAATTATGTCTATTATTTCCCCATTCTTTTTTAACAACTAATTGTTGTTTTTGATCAATTCCTTTAGTAATAAAATTCATAGTGCCACCTACCGAGGTAATCGCTAATTTTGAGGCACCCAATCCTCGTTGAATTTGCATACTTTTAGTAATATCTTTTAAACCATCCCAGTTACTCCAATAAACAGCCCCATTTTCCATATCATTTACTGGAATACCGTCAACTAAAACACCAATATTTGTCTGATCAAAACCACGAATGGTAACGCGTGAGTCGCCAGCACCACCTCCACTACTCGATGCATAGGCCCCTGGTGTTGTATTAGCAATCATACTAATATCTTTTCCCCCTAACTCTTCTTGTATTTTGGTTGATGAAATAGAGCTAAAGGCAACAGGTGTTTCTCTAATTTGAGCAATATTAGCAACAACTTCAACCTCATCAAGCAAGTTGTTTTCGAGTTTTGTATCTATATTCTTATTAGCGTACAGTTTTATTTTTTGTTTAAACGTTCGATATCCAATTAATGAAATTTCTATAATATAATCTCCTTTTGGTAATTCTACTTTAAAATTTCCATCAGTATCAGCAAAAGTAACAACTTTAGACTTTACGATTATATATGCTCCTATTAAGGCTTCTCCTGTTTCAGCATCGGTTACTTTACCCGATAATTTCACTAAATCTCCATCTTGTGCCTTTATGATAAAAGAACAAAAAACAAAAACGAATAAAATACTTTTTATAAACATACCTTTTTTGAATGTAAAAGGCTGAGTATTGCATCAGCCTTTTTATGTTATTAAACTAATTTTGTTAGTCTATTGAATAATTAATTTTTCAGTTTTTGTCCCAATTTCATTTTTCACTATGGCGTAATAAATACCATTAGTTAAACCTAAATTTTTAAGTACAACTGTTTTATCTTTACCTAAAGCTATATAAACAACCTGTCCAATAGCATTTACAATGGTAATATTGGCAATTACTTTATCGCTTAAAAAAGCAATTTCACTGCCATTTGCTGGATTAGGATATACCTTTAAATAAACTGTATTAGTATTTTCTTTAACACCAACTGGTTTACAATCACAAGTATGCTTACCTACATTTGTCCAATTATTATTTGGTAAAGAATCCCACTCTAATTTCACGTTAAAACTAGCCGGGTTTACCATAACACCAACTTTAATAGTTCCTTTGCGCTGCATTGAGTGATCTTTAGTCCACCATTTCCCTATTGTTCCTGTATAAGGTGCTACATCACTCCATGCTGTGTTTGGTCTTTCACCTATCACACCAAAAATATCTATAATTTTATACGGAGATTTTCGAACTAAAGCTAGAGCATCATCTCCATTCATAAATGTAGGTGCTCCATAAGCATGATCTAATTGTTGAGCTAAAGCTTGTAAAATAGGAGAACATGCCGGAGAACTAGCTGTGGTAGGAGAAGTAACACCCATTCCGTTTGCAATCACATGTGTAGAATATGAGTTAATAGTCCCTGTAAAATCAGTGCTATCAATATCATCAATTGGAGCCGAAAATGAAGTACCATTAGAAAATCTAATTAATCTGTAGTTAGTTAAATTAATTGGCGAGCCTGTTGGATTATAAATTTCAATAGCTTTATTATTTCCTGTTCCTTCTACATATTCTGAAATAAATAATTCAGAACAATTTTGAGCCTTTCCTATGAAGGCTAATGTAACTAACGATAAACTTAGTAAGGTTTTTTTCATGTTTTTAATTTTTTTATTTTTTTTACTATTAAGTGGTTTAAGGCAGTTATTTTTTAAGAACTAAAAAACACTTCTTATAGGATGATCACTTATTCGGAATCAAAAATATGATAAATTGAACGGATTACAAACAAATGTTAAAAAAAATGATAATTTGGTAATATTTAAATAAGATTTAATTTCCTTTGAAATAAAACGCAGATTTAAACTTTTGAACTTAAAATAGAAAAAAACTGAATTTTTCATTTTTTAACGATTATTTACCCTAATAAAAGCCAATAAAAGTTACATTTGTTTGTTTAACAATCGAATTCTATCATGAAAAAAACACTTTTTATTATCATTAGCATTTTTTCAATAAATGCAGTGGCTCAATCATCATTTAATTTTTCTATTAATGGGTCTTTTAAAAACGCGAAAGAGAATAGCAAAATTTTCATACATCATAAATGGGATGACGGAACTTTTACAGATAGCCTAAAATTAAAGGGTGGAAAATTTGTATTAAACGGAAAGTCTTCTGAACCAAATATGTATTGGATTACAAAAACCAACAACCCAAACGAACAACCAAATTTGATATTTTTTGTCGATGCCGGTAAAACAAGTGTTACAGGGAATATAGATAGTTTGCCATTTGCCGCAGTTTCTGGAGGACCAACTCAAAAAGATTATGTAGATTATAACACCTTGATGGGAAATTTTAGTGTTAAACAACAAGCCATCGTTAATGCTTATAACGAAGCAAAAAACAAAGGAGATAATAATGTCATGAATCAAAAAGTGGGCGAATATCAAGCTCTTGATGTTGAAGTAAAATCTGCTTTAGCAGGATTTATAAGTAATCATTCTAAATCGCCTATTAGCGGATATGCCATTTATTATAACTTTCAAAATGCAACTGGACCAGTTGAAGAACTTGAAAAAATTGTAAACTTATTAGATAAAAGCACTGAAAACACTAAATACGGAAAATTAGGCCGTGAAAAATTAAAACAAATGCGTGGAACCATGATTGGTTATGAAGCATTAAATTTTTCGCAAGCTGACGTAAATGGTAAGCAAGTCAATTTAAAAGATTTTAAAGGAAAATATGTGCTAGTTGATTTTTGGGCTAGTTGGTGTGGACCGTGCAGAGGAGAAAATCCAAACGTCGTTAACGCTTATAATAAATACAAAGACAAAGGATTTACTGTATTAGGAGTTTCTTTTGACCAAGATAAAGGGAAATGGCTACAAGCAATAGAAAAAGACCATTTAACATGGACTCAAGTAAGCGATTTAAAAGGATGGGGTAATGAAGCTGGCAAGTTATTCGGTATTACTAGTATTCCTCAAAATTTATTATTAGACAAGGAAGGAAAAATTGTTGCAAAAAATTTAAGAGGTATTGATTTAGAAAATAAACTTGAAGAAATTATTAAATAAAAACAATTTTTAGGAAGAATTTTTAAAACAATAGGACTATTAAAAAGTAATTATAAATTTGTTAACGAAACATAAAACAAAAAAATAGAATATGAAGAAAAGTACATTAGGATTTTTAACCGCTTCTGCATTTAGCTTAAATATTATAGCGCAATCAAATGAACCAGTTATCATGACTATTAACGGTAAGCCAGTTTACAAAAGTGAATTTGAAAACGTTTATAAAAAAAATAACGGCAAAGAAATTAATAAAGAACAAAAATCAATCAGCGAATACGTTGACTTATTTTCAACATTTAAAATGAAAGTATTTGAAGCTGAAGCAAATGGTTTAGATACAAACTCAGCGTTTAAAACAGAATTAGCTGGATATCGCAAGCAATTAGCTTCGCCTTATTTAACTGATAAAAACGTGAATGACGCATTATTAGTTGAAGCGTATGAGCGAATGAAAACAGAAGTGAAAGCTCAACATATCTTAATCAGAATTGAAGAAGGCGCATTACCAAAAGATACAATTGAAGCCTATACGCGATTGATGATTATTAGAGATGCCATTTTAAAAAAACCAATTTCTGCGGCTAGAATAGCTGAATACGAAAACATACTTAAGAAAAGTTCAGCTGGAATTAATAAATCTTCCAATAAAAAAGACAGTGCAAATTACCAATCGAAATTAAATGCGGTAACTAACTTAAGCGCTTACACAAATACAGGTGAAGATCCATTTATTGCCGTTGCTAAAAAAACTTCTGAAGATCCTTCTGCAGCCGAAAACGGCGGAGACTTAGGTTATTTCTCATCTTTACAAATGGTTTATCCTTTTGAAAACACAGCCTTTAAATTAAACGTAGGCGAAATGAGTATGCCAATTAGAACACGTTTTGGTTACCACATTTTAAAAGTAAATGATAAGCGTGCAAGTCAAGGTGAAATATTAACAGCTCATATCATGGTGTCATTTGCAAAAGACATGGGCGAAAAAGATAAAGCCAACTTAAAAACTAAAATAGATGAAATTTATGCAAAACTAAAATCTGGGTCTAAATTTGAAGAAATTGCCCGTCAGTTTTCTGATGATAAACAAAGTGCTGAAAAAGATGGTCAATTGCAATGGTTTGGAAGCAGCAGAATGCCTATTGAATTTGAAAAAGCTTCATTCGCATTACAAAACAATGGAGATTACAGCGAACCATTTACAACAAAATATGGCTGGCATATTGTAAAACGTTTAGATAAAAAAGGGTTAGCAAGTTTTGACGATATGAAAGCTGACTTAAAACAACGCATCGGAAAAGACAGTAGAACACAAGCTGGAAAAACGTCGTTAATTGCGAAAATTAAAAAAGAAAATAATTTTAAAGAAAACGTCATGTCTAAAACACCCTTTTTGAAAGTGCTTGATTCTACTGTTTATCAAGGCAAATGGGAAGCTAAAAAAGCAGATAAATTAGGAAATAAAGAATTATTCACAATTGGTACAACTAAAAAAACACAAAACGATTTTGCTAAATACATCGAATCGCACCAAACAGCCAGAGCCATCATGGACAATAATATGTTTTTACAACAATCCTATAAAGAGTTTGTAGATGAAACCGTTATTAATTTTGAAGATGGTCAGCTAGAAACGAAGTATCCTGAATATAAAAATTTACTGAAAGAATACCGTGATGGTATTTTATTATTTGATCTTACAGATCGAGAGGTTTGGAGTAAAGCCATAAAAGATACTGCTGGATTAAGAGTATATTATTCTAAGAATAAAACAAATTACCTTTGGGAAGAACGCGCTGAAACAACAACTTACAAATGTTTGAACGATAAAATTGCAAAACAAGTGCGTGGATTATTAAATAAAAATAAAACTGAAAAAGAAATCATTGACATCGTAAATAAATCATCCCAATTAAATTTAACAACAGAAAGTGTTACTTATTTAAAAGGTGAAAATAAAGATGTAGATGCCAATTGGAAAAAAGGAATTGTATCTAACAACATTATAGACAGTAAAGAAAATAAAGTTGTTGTTTTAGTTATTAATGCCATTTTAGATAAAACTCCTAAAACAATTGCTGAAGCAAAAGGAACAATAACAGCTGATTACCAAACGTATTTAGAAAAAGAATGGTTAAGCTATTTAAAAAATAAATACACTGTAAAAGTGAATGAAGACGTATTAAAAAGTATAAAATAATACGAAAAGGATACATTAAAAAAGGCTGTAACAATTGCTACAGCCTTTTTATTTTAAAAACATCTGTGAAAATATTTATACATATAACAAGATTACTTTGCTTACTTTTTTTTGCAATGTTAATTCACGCATGCCATTCTTCCTCTAAAAAAAGGGATGAAAATGGATTGGTATTAGCGAAAGTAAATAAAAAAAAATTAACCGTTTCTGACTTAAACCAATTTACGCCAAAAGGAATTTCGAAAGCCGACAGTGTTATTTTGCTTAAAAAATACATTAATAAATGGGCAAACGACGAGCTCTTTTACCAAGAAGCACTAACCTATCTAACGGTTGAGGATATTGACATTGAAAAAGAAATTGAAAATTATAGAAAAGAATTAATTACGTATAAATTTCAAACAAAATTAATTGAAGAGAAACTAGATACCCTCATCAGTCAAGAAGAAATAGAAAGCTATTATAATAAAAATGCTAAGAATTTTTTATTGAAAAATAATATTGTAAAAGTATTGTATGTAAAAACTCCAGCTTCTATTCCAAATTTAGATAAACTAAAAAAATTATGTTATTCAAACAATCCTAAAGATGCACAACAACTGAATGCATTATGTATTCAGTACGCCAATAATTATTATACAAATAATAACACATGGTTGATGTTTGAAGATCTAAAAAAAGAAATTCCTCAATTAAAAGAAGTACCTGAATACAACTTACAAAACGGAAAAATTTTTGAGTTTAGTGATCCTAAAAATTATTACTTTTTAAAAATTATTGAAATTAAATCAAAGAATACATTATCTCCCATTAATTTTGAGAGAAATAACATCAAAGCCATGCTGCTCAACGAGAGAAAGAAAAAATTAATTAATAGTATCAAACAAGATTTTTTTGAGAAAGCTAAAGCTGACAAACAAATTGAAATTTATAATTAAACGCCTCATGAAATTTAAATTAATTATCACACTTATTTTTTTAAGTCTTTTTACAAAAGCTCAACCTCAAATATTGGATAAGGTAATTGCCGTAATTGGTAAAAATCCCTTATTGTTATCTGAAGTTGAAACTTCTTTAGTTCAGAAAAAAGAAAAAAATGCACCTGATGGCAATGCGCGATGCAAAGCTTTTGAAGATTTATTATTTCAAAAATTATTAGTTTCACAGGCAGACAGAGATAGTATTACAGTGGATGATAAAGAAATTGATGGAGAATTAGGTAGACGAATTAATTATTATGTTGGTATGCTTGGTAGTGAAGAAAAGTTTGAACAGTTTTACGGAAAGCGCATTAGTGTATTTAAAGACGAACTAAGAGAGGATGTGAAAGATCAATTGAAGGCGCAAAAAATGCAACAAAAAATAACAGGAGATCTTAAACTAACACCAAGCGAAGTAAGAACTTATTTTAACTCTGTTCCTTATGATAGTTTACCAATTATCAATTCTGAAATTGAGTTTGGACATATCATCAGAAAACCGCCTGTGAATGATGTAACAAAAAAAGAAGCAAGACAATTACTTGAAACATATAGGCAACGTGTTATTAATGGGGAGAGCATGAGTGTACTATGTGCGCTGTATAGCGAAGATCCAGGCTCCGCCAAAAATGGTGGACGATATGAGTCTGTTATGCGTGGGCAATTCGTACCCGAGTTTGAAGCAGTTGCATTTAAACTTAAAGCCGGAGAAATTTCAGAAATATTTGAAACAACATACGGATTTCATTTTATACAGTTAGTGGCTCGTAAAGGAGAATCAGTTGATGTAAGACATTTGCTATTATCACCAAAAATTTCTCAAGCAGATATTTTAAAAGCAAGAAATGAATTAGATAGCATTCAGAAATTAATTGCAAACGGCACTTTAAATTTTAATAACGCTGCTTTACAATTTAGTGATGATAAAGAAACGAAACAAAATGGTGGATTAATTGTAAACCCTGCAACCAACAGCACAAAATGGCAAATTGAGGAATTAGGACAGACTGATCAAAATCTTGTATTCATGCTTGATAAAATGCAAATTGGTGAAGTAACACCTGTTTTACAACATACGGGTTCAGATGCAAAACAAGCATGGCGTATAGTGTATTTAAAAACAAGAACCGAACCTCATAAAGCTAACTTAAAAGATGATTACACTAAAATATTAAACATGGCCACCTTTGACCATCAAAAAAAATTAGTAAGCAATTGGATTATTAAAAAATCAAAAACAACCTATATAAAAATTAACAGTGAATTCAATAGTTGTAAATTAGAATATGGTTGGACGATTACACCATAATTTTTTGGAATTAATTCTAAAATAAAAAGGCTTACAATTATTAGATGTATTTGAAAAGCAAGCGAAACAATTTATAACACACAAACATAAAACGTCAGAAACATGCGCTTATACAACTAACGGTGGCTGTATAACCGAATGTTTATGGCGGGTATAAACTAGTTACCAGTAATTTTAAGAACCAGCATTCACGACAAAATAAGTAATAAACAGACCAATGAAAAATCTAATACTTTCAATTTTATTCCTACAGTTTTCATTAATCTCATTCTCGCAAGACGCGACAAAAGAAATTTTCGAAAGAGCTGTCAAATTCAAAAAAGAGGGCAAATACAAAGAAGCATTGGTTGAATATGACAAGGTGTTATTAATAAAGCCAGAATTTGTAAATGCTTTAATAAATAGAGCAAATGTCAAAAGTTTACTTAAGGACAATGAAGGCGCAATAGTCGATTTAAATGCAGCTGAAAAAATAGACCCCTCAGAACCTGAAGTTTATTACAATCGAGGGAATACAGAACACGACTTGAAATTGTATAAAGAGGCTATTGTAGATTATGACAAAGCGATTAGCTTATCAAGTCACGAAGATTATTATTTAGGCAGAGCAAATTCAAAGAAAGCAATTGGATTATATGAAGATGCAATTACCGATTATTCAAAGGCTATTTCAATTAATTCAAAATTTGCAGATGCTTTCTATAATAGAGCCAACGCAAAACAAAAAATAAATGACTTCGCAGGTGCTATTGAAGACTATAATAAAGCTATTGAAATTGACCCTAATAAAATTGAATCCTATATGAATAGAGGAAATGCGAAAATTAGACTTCAAAAATTTCAAGAAGCAATTATGGATTTTGACACTTATATTAAAATGAATCCCAATAATTACTTAGCATACAGTAATAGAGGAATTGCAAATGGCGGACTAAAAAACACAAAAGATGCAATTAACGACTACACCAAAGCAATTGAAATGAATCCTAATAGCGCAGACTCATACTTTGGGAGAGCAGGAATTAAACATTCAACGGGAG
>JBIISW010000254.1:0-2585 GCA_044340865.1 Bacteroidia bacterium
ATGGGAAACAGCCGATGAAGATATTCCTGTGTTTGGCACAATTGCTTCACAATTTAACGATCCAGGTATGAACCGCTTATATAAAGCGGTGATGAATAAAATGGTTGAGAAAACGGGAAATAAAAATTTAGCTTCCGAATTTTTTATCACAGAAGAAATGAGCGAAAAAATTTATATTATTCCTCCTTCTAAAACTCGTTACTTAAGCGAAATATCTGAAAACAACCGTGGTTACGACAAGCGAGCAAATCAGCAAAGTGAAGTGGCTCAAAAGTTATATGGGATTCATAAAACAATGGAAACCATTGCCGAGTCTAAAATGGAAGATAAAGACCGTTTGATAAAAGGCTTACAAGAAGCATTTGAAAAAACAAAATTAGATTTAGATCCGCGTAATTTATTAGTGATTGAAAATTGGGAAGCAAAGAAAAAATTATATTCCAATGAATTTTATGAATTTAAAGTACGCGACAAAGTTTTAAAAATTGAAACGCATTACGAATCATTATCACATTCAAAGATTCCAAAAATCGCTTCACCAAAATACACATCATGGGGAGATATTTTAAAATGGAATTTACAAGAAAATTTTCCTGGAGATTTTCCATATACTGCAGGAATTTATCCATTTAAACGTGAAGGAGAGGATCCAACGCGTATGTTTGCTGGAGAAGGCGGTCCAGAAAGAACGAATAAGCGTTTTCACTATGTAAGTAAAGGCTTACCTGCCGCTCGTTTAAGCACGGCATTTGATAGTGTTACATTGTATGGTAACGATCCTGATTACCGTCCTGATATTTATGGTAAAGTTGGTAACAGCGGTGTAAGTATTTGTTGTTTAGATGATGCAAAGAAATTGTACAGTGGATTTAATTTAGCTGATCCGAAAACATCTGTTTCTATGACAATTAATGGACCAGCTCCAACTTTAGCAGCCTTTTTTATGAATACTGCCATTGATCAACAATGTGAAATTTATATTAAAGAAAATAAATTAGAGAAAGAAGTTGAAGCTAAAATTGCTTCTATTTATAAAAAGCTCGGAACCGTTAGACCAACTTACCAAGGCGAACTACCAGAAGGGAATAATGGTTTAGGTTTATTATTATTAGGCGTGACTGGCGATCAAGTTTTACCAAAGGATGTTTACGAAACCATTAAGGCAAAAACCTTAACACAAGTTAGAGGCACTGTACAAGCTGATATTTTAAAAGAAGATCAAGCACAAAACACCTGTATTTTTAGTACAGAATTTAGTTTACGCGTGATGGGTGATGTGCAACAATATTTTATTGATAAAAAAGTACGAAACTTTTATTCGGTAAGTATTAGTGGTTATCACATTGCTGAAGCTGGCGCAAATCCTATTTCACAATTGGCATTTACATTAGCTAACGGTTTCACCTTTGTTGAGTATTATTTAAGCAGAGGAATGAATATTGATGATTTTGCACCAAATTTATCATTCTTCTTTAGTAATGGGATTGATCCTGAATATAGTGTAATTGGCCGTGTAAGTCGAAGAATATGGGCTAAAGCAATGAAGTTGCGTTACAATGGAAATGAAAGAAGTCAAATGTTGAAATACCATATTCAAACATCTGGTCGTTCGTTGCACGCTCAAGAAATTGATTTTAATGATATTCGTACAACGCTACAAGCTTTGTATGCTATTTATGACAACTGTAATTCATTACATACCAATGCGTATGATGAGGCAATTACAACACCTACAGAAGAATCTGTTCGCAGAGCCATGGCTATCCAATTAATTATTAATAGAGAATTAGGCTTAGCAAAAAATGAAAATCCATTACAAGGTGCGTTCATCATTGAAGAATTAACTGATTTAGTTGAGGCAGCTGTATTAACCGAATTTGATAGAATTTCGGAACGTGGTGGTGTTTTAGGCGCCATGGAAACCATGTATCAACGTGGACAAATACAAGAAGAAAGTTTGTATTACGAAACATTAAAACACAATGGCGAATACCCTATTATTGGTGTAAATACATTTTTATCAAGCAAAGGAAGCCCAACTGTAATTCCTTCAGAAGTTATTCGATCAACACCTGAGGAAAAAGAATATCAAATTACAATGCTTAATGAACTTCACAATTCTCACAAAGAAAAACACGATGAGTTTGTGAAAAAACTACAACATGCCGCCATTCAAAATCAAAATATTTTTAATGAATTAATGGAAGCGGTTAAATTTATGTCGCTCGGGCAAATTACAAAAGCCTTGTTTGAAGTTGGTGGGCAGTATAGACGTAATATGTAAATCTATCAAATTCAATTTTTTTAAATTCTTCGTTAGAACTTAAATTTGAAATGAGATTAGGTAATTACATAATACAGCCTACTAAATAAAAAAGAGCTGTTAGAACAAAATACACCAATAAATGGTATGGAATAAATTTATTGGTGTATTTACGGTTATCTATATTATATGCTATTTTTATTTCGAATAATTAAATCGAACGGATAAACCTGCTTTTACACTGTAACGCTCATCTAAAAATGCATTTCCTGCAATCCAGCCTTTTGATTTTGCTTCAAATGAAATATAAGGATAAAGATAT
>JBIISW010000098.1:0-9318 GCA_044340865.1 Bacteroidia bacterium
TACCATCGCTAAAAAATCTTTAGCAGAAATGTCTTCTTGTTTGTGGTAAGCTCTAATTTCATTTAAGGCCGTGCGCAAAAAGTTAATATTACTTACGCCAGGAATTTCTATTGGATATTGAAATGCCAAAAATAACCCTTCGCGCGCTCTATCTTCAGTAGACAATTCCAATAAATTTTTCCCATTAAAAGTAACTTCACCGGCCGTTACGTCATAATCTTCTCTTCCTGCTAATACACTTGATAGAGTTGATTTTCCAGATCCATTAGGACCCATGATAGCATGAATTTCTCCAGCCTTTACTTCTAAATTGATTCCTCTTAGAATTTCTTTTTCGCCAATTGACGCGTGTAAATTTTTAATTGTTATCATATAATTACAGATTATAAGATTACAAATCACAGATTTTAAAATTACAGAATATTAAATGAACCTAATCTGTATTTTTTTTCAATCTTATATTTTGTAATGCTTCATTTTGATTCGTATTGTTTTAAATATTTTATAAATCCACCTAGTTGTTTACTTGTTGATAATGCTTTTTCGTTAATTGTTATATAATCTTCTTCGTTTAAATAGTTTAATATTCTTGCTATTTTTAATTGTGTTCTTAATTCTCCGCATGAACCCTTTGCTATTACTAAAAAGTAAAGAAATTGTTTCTTGCTATCTCTTTCATAACCTTCAGATATGTTTGAAGGAACAGATACTGAAGCTCTTCGTATTTGATCTTTTAATCCATAATCCTTTGCAAATAAATCAGAATTTGTTAGTTTATAAATATTTGCACACAAGTCTATACTTGTCTTCCAAACCTCTAAATCTTCAAATTTTTCAATTGTTGCCATTATCTTTTTAATCTTTCAATCTTTAATCTTTCAATTTGCAATCTCTTTTTACCCTACACTTCCTTCTAAACTAATGGCTAATAATTTTTGTGCTTCAACGGCAAACTCCATAGGTAATTTATTTAATACTTCTTTGCAATATCCGTTTACAATTAATCCAATGGCTTTTTCATTATCAATGCCTCTTTGCTTACAATAAAATAATTGATCTTCACCAATTTTACTGGTAGTGGCTTCGTGTTCAACCACAGCTGTTTTGTCTTTTATTTCAATGTACGGAAAGGTATGTGCTCCACATTTATCGCCCATCAATAAACTATCGCATTGCGAAAAGTTACGAGCATTGCTTGCACCTTTTTTTATTTGTACTAAGCCACGGTAACTATTATTACTAAAACCTGCTGATATACCTTTTGAAATTATAGTAGACCTTGTGTTCTTACCAATGTGAATCATTTTGGTGCCGGTGTCAGCTTGCTGATAATTATTAGTTAGTGCAACTGAATAAAATTCACCAACAGAATTATTTCCTTTTAAAATAACGGAAGGGTATTTCCATGTAACCGCAGAACCTGTTTCAACTTGTGTCCAGCTAATTTTAGAATTATCTTCTAAGCAAATACCACGCTTCGTTACAAAATTGAATATACCACCTTTCCCATCTTTATCACCAGGATACCAGTTTTGAACGGTGCTGTATTTTACTTCTGCATTTTTATGGGTAATAATTTCAACAACCGCAGCGTGCAATTGATTTTCGTCTCGTTGAGGAGCGGTACACCCTTCTAAATAAGACACATAAGCGTCTTCATCGGCAATAATTAATGTCCGTTCAAATTGACCTGTACCACTTGCATTGATACGGAAATAAGTAGACAATTCCATAGGTGAGCGAACTCCTTTCGGAATGTAACAAAATGAACCATCTGTAAATACAGCCGAATTTAAGGCAGCATAAAAATTATCAGTTGGTGGAATAACCATTCCCATATATTTTTTTACCAGTTCAGGATGTTCTTGAACTGCCTCACTAAAGGAGCAAAAAATAATTCCTTTTTCTGCTAAGGTTTCTTTAAAAGTTGTTTTTACGGATACGCTATCAAATACAATATCAACAGCGATATTACTTTGCACACCTGTTAATCGTTTTTGTTCTTCTAATGAGATACCAAGCTTTTCAAATGTTTTTAATAGTTCAGGATCTACTTCATCTAAACTTGCTAATTCTTTTTTGGGTTTAGGTGCTGAATAATAAATAATATCTTGAAAATTTGGTTTTGTGTAATGCACATGAGCCCAATCTGGTTCAACCATATTTTGCCAATTGCGAAAAGCTTTTAATCTGAATTCAAGTAACCATTCAGGTTCATTTTTTTTTGCAGAAATAAATCGTATGATGTCTTCATTCAATCCTTTTGGAGCTTCGTCGGCTTCAATGTTAGTTGTGAATCCCCACTTATAATCGTTTTGTAAATGCTCTTCTATTAATTCGTTTGCCATTTTAATTTCTATATAATTTTTTTAATACGTCAGCGTCTATTTTATCTTTAGGTCTTTGCGATTGTTCTTTTTCTTTTATCAAAGCATTGATGTGTAATACTTTAATAGTTACTGTTTCTGCTAACTCAAAATCATTTGCGGATTTGAAACAATCTTCAAAATTATCTTGGTCAAAAAACTGTAAGGCACTCATTAAATCTATACGAATTCCGTTGTCTAATATTAATTCTGAATAGCCAGCAATAAGTGGCAGAGTTAAATAAACTTCCGAACCCTCAATGCCATAGTTTTTTAGTGCGCTTACAAATTTTTTTCTGTTATCTGTGGATTCATTTATCCAAACGTCAACATCGCCTGTTGCCCTATTAAATCCATGATAATTAACAGCTAAGCCACCAACTAAAATAAACTCAACGTTTTGTTGGCAAAGGTGCTTGAAAAATAAAATTATTTCTTCTTCAAATAAATCCATTAGCTCTTTTTTAGTATGATTCCTTTTTTGTATAACATGTTGTTTTGTTTTGAAAACAACATAGATAATCTCATTAGCTCAAAAGCTTTATTCATACGTTGTTTGTGTGACTTTGAAAAGTCATCAAGCAATCGTTGTTCATTTATTTCGTCAACCGATAAATGCTTATGAATAATTATTTTCGCCATTTTATTTTTTCTTTTACACGTATTTTAAACCGAAAAACTTTCGCCACAACCACACGTGCGCTCAGCATTCGGATTTTTAAACACAAAACCTTTTCCATTTAATCCGCCACTATAATCTAATTCAGTGCCAACTAAGTACAAAAAACTTTTACGGTCAACAACTACTTTCACGCCGTTGTCTTCAAATAATTGATCGCCTTCTTTCATTTCATGATCAAATACTAAATTATACATCAAGCCCGAACAACCTCCGCCATCAACGCCCACGCGTATAAATGTATTTTCAGGTTTATTTTCTTCTTTTATTAAATTAATCGCATGTTCTTTTGCTGCGTTGCTAACTGTTATCATCTCTGTATCGTGTTAGTTGTTAGTTATTTAACCCTTATCCTTAATTAGATTAATTCTAATATAAGTGCAAAAATACCTTTTTTACGGTATATATGCAAATATTTTAATTAATGCTTTCGGTGTTTTCATTCATCAATCAACTAATCTATTCTGGTTATAGAAACCACTACTAATTAATTTTGTTTTCGATGTTTTGAAATTTTGTATAATGGGCATCATGTTTCAAAAAACAGGATTAAATCCTAATTAAAATAGTTTTTTATTACATTTGCTTTATGGTTTTACTATTAAAGAAACCAATACACTAAAATAAATAGCGTGAAAAAAAACACTAAATCAATCATTCAATTTTTAGTATTGCTTAGTGTTGGTATTTTACTAGCGTGGCTTTCCATCAAATCTGTTTGGGCAGAAAAAGATAAAATCATTGAATCGTTTCAAACAGCTAATTATGTTTGGGTTTTTATCGCCATCCTCATCTCATTGTTGAGCCACTATTTAAGAGCCTTTCGCTGGAATTATTTATTAAAACCACTTGGACATCACGTTAAACCATTCAATGCATTAGGCGCTGTGTTAGTAGGGTACTTTGCGAATTATGGCATTCCACGTATGGGCGAAATTACACGTTGTACGTTAGTTACCAAATATGATAAAGTCCCTTTTGAAATTGCTTTAGGCACTGTGATTACCGAAAGAATTGTTGATACCTTATTACTCTTAGTTATTTTTGTGTTAACCTTATTTGCACAATTTTCTCAGTTAACAAGTTTATCTTCTCAATACCTAATCAATCCTTTGATGGCGAAATTACATGGTGTTTCAGAGCATCCTCTTAAATTAGTTGTACTGATTTCTGTGATTGTTTTGGTGAGTGTGTTTTTATTTTTAATCAGAAAAAAAATATCAAACCTATTAAATTCTAAATTGGGTTCTATTATTAAAGGCTTTGGAAAAGGTTTAAGCTCAATTAAAGACATTGATAAAAAATTTCAGTTTATTGCATTGAGCATAGCTATTTGGTTGTGTTATTTTTATAGTTTGTATGTGTGCTTCTTTGCCTTTACAGGCACATCTCATTTAGGACATTCTGAATGCTTGGTATTGATGTTGTTTGGCACATTTGGAGTTGTCTTTTCTCCAGGTGGTTTAGGAGCCTATCCTGCTATTGTCACCAGTTTATTATTGTTTTACGGTATCGATAAAATTTCTGCTGTTGCATTTCCTTGGATGGCATGGACATCCCAATTTGTTTTAATCGTGGTACTTGGTGTGTTGAGTTTAATTTTATTGCCTTTACTTAATAAAGAAAAAAAGCATGTTGTATCATAACCAATTAGTTTCAAAATTGTATACTAAAGAATCTATCTCAACGGTGATAGAGGAATGGAAAAACAACAAACAAAAAATTGTGTTTACCAATGGCTGTTTTGATATTTTGCACCGAGGTCATGTGGAGTATTTAGCAAAAGCAAAAGATTTAGGCACGAAATTAATTATTGGTTTAAATACCGATGACTCAGTAAAAAGATTGGGTAAATCGCCAGAACGTCCTATAAACAATGAAGAATCACGCGCTGTTGTTTTAGCTGCTTTAGCTTGTGTGGATGCCATTATTTTATTTAATGAAGATACACCTTTGCAATTAATCGAAAGTGTTTTACCACACGTGCTTGTAAAAGGCAGTGATTATAAAGTAGAAGACATTGTAGGTTATAAAGCCGTTACCGAAAATGGCGGTGAAGTAAAAACCATTGATTTTGTGCAAGGCTTTTCTACTACATCTATTTTAAATAAGTTGTAAAACTTCTTTTTCATCACTCGTAATGCTGAACTTGATTCAGCATCTCATAAGACCCTGAATCGAGTTGAGAGTGACGTTAACTGAAATTAAGATCAGTATTGTTGAAAGACTCAGAATAGGGCTGTTATTCGTTTAATAAAATTTCTACTTCTTTTTGTAAAACGGGTAAATTTTTAATGACAATTCCCCAAATTACATCATCAGAAACAGAATCATAACCGTGAATAATTCTATTTCTTACATCAACAATTTTTCTGGAGTTTGAAATTTTAATTTCACTATTTACTTTAATTATTCTACTCATCGCTTCTCCAATGATTTCGATATTTCTTTCTACAGCTCTTTTCGTTTTTAAATCATTTTGATAAATTTCAAACATTTTTGGAGTTTCAGTAAAATAACTTTCGATTTCATTAATCGAATTTAATATATCATAAAGCCAAGTTTTAATAGTATTATCCATAAATTAATACTTTATTTTGATTTAATGTTTTTCTAAAATATGGATTTTTGATTGCTTTTTCTTCTAATAAGTCAATGCTTCTTTTTAAAATATGTTCAAGTGAAAACTTTAAGTTGTAATAGTTATCTCCATAATCTAAAACATCTAAATTTTCAAAATCAACAATCAAATCAACATCACTGTTGGCGTTAAATTTATCAGTTAAAACCGAACCAAATGCATATAAAGATTTTACTTTATGCGCTTTGCATAAATTTAAAATGTCTTTATTATGATTTTCTATTAAATTCACGAAACAACTAATTAACCCAAATATACAAAAAAAATTGCGATTCAGTTTTCTACAATGTTTTTTAGCATTGCCTCCTATTTCTTTCGTTTATCGGTACAAGCAAATTTATAAAAAAATAATTGTTGAAGCCTGCTCATATCTAACTTGATTCACAAATCATAACTCGTCATACTTAACTCAATTCAGTATCTCATCACTCGTCATGCTGAACTCAATTCAGTATCTCCTCAGGCGTCATGCTGAACTTGATTCAGCATCTCAAAAGACCCTGAATCGATTTCAGGGTGACGGAAAATATAGTTGAGAATATTTTTAAAATTATTTTACATCTTCTTAATTTAATTTTAGCGTAAGTATTATACAAATCACGGATACCAATCACACGTTCCCACGATTCATATCCGCGCGAGAGCTTGGGTTACAAAATATCCACAATCTCATGAAACCGTTGTTGTGAATAATTGTTGAATTTAATTATGAATATATTTTCTTCATAATCAATGCCTTTTTCTTTGATTGATTTATTTGGATTAACATTATTTTCAATAATTAATTCAGCATTATTTAATTCCAAAATTTTTGCGGTTGTACCTAAGCCAAGACCTTTGCCAGACTTACCTAATTTTTTTGCAATCGCCCCCGAAAAACCTTCTTGAAATAAATTTCTTTTTTCATCATTGGTAATTTTTAATGAAGACATTTCTAATTTTAGGTAAAAATCATCTTTCTCTTTTTGAAATTTTACAAACAAGGTTGAATTTGGGCGTATGTATTTTGTTGAATTATCAATTAAGTGGTATAGAGCAACATGTAAAATTTCATAATCAAAAATTAAATAATCATCGTTTTCTTCGAATTGAACATAAACGTTTAAATCCTTGAAATCTTGAAAAAAAATATGAAATAAATTTAGAGTAACTTTTTTAATTTTATGTCTTCTATTTCTGATTGTAGTTTCACCTTCCATTAGCTTATTAATAACAGAAAATTCTACTTTCATGGCAGCGTTATTTTTTGCAATTCTTAAAAAAGTTCTTGCGGCCTCTTCTGGATTTCCGATTAATGTTTTTTGAATAGATTCTAACTGTTGGTTTAAATTTTGAGTTAATAATTCTTGAGGTACTACAGCATATAATTCTTGTATGTTATGACCATTTGTTTTTGTCAAATTATGTATTAATTTTTGTGAGTCAAGATTTAATTTTTCTTTGATTAGCTCAATTTCTTTTAACCCAAATAAAATAGATTCAAGTTTATTTACGAAAGTTTTAGAGCTTGAATAATAATCTTTTGAATTTGAACAACAAAAGACTTCACCTAATTCATTTTCTTTAAAACCAATTCTTCTTTGATCTTTATGGACTAGACATTTAACCTTTATTGTATGTGAAGAACAATTATTTATACAAGTAGAACATTCCGCAGAAAAATCTGAATACAAATTGATTCTATTTTTATTTTTTAATTGTATTCTCATTTCAATTCTATTTCGGCACTAAATTGTTCGATAATTTCTTGAAATTCTGTTGGATCAGCATTTTTATAAAGGAAATCATCAACCTTTCTTAACGCTTCATGAAATCTATTTCCAGCTGATTCTGTAGAGTAAAGAATTATTTTTTTTTCAGGATATTTTTTCTTTAAATAGTTTGCTAAACCAAGCCCTTCGTCACTAAATCCCATTTTGATTCCAACCCCATTAATATCTACAAAAAGAATATGTGAATTTTTAACTAAATAAGAGTCTGGGTTATCAATATCTTTTACAATTTTAGTATTAATCCAGCCTGCAACATTCAAAATTTTAATTATTTTAAATTTCGTGTCATCATCTACAAATAAAATATTCGTTAATTTTTTTCTTATATCTAATTCGTCTTTTGTTGACGAGGCACTTTTCGGCACAAGATTTTCTTGTTTATTTTCAGCGTTAAGATTATTTGTAATATTTATTTCATTTTTTATTTCGGGTTTAATTTCAGTATTTATTGTTGTTTTTATTTTAGTTAACCCAAGACTTCCATTATCATTCTTTTTATTAAAAAAGAATTTAATAATTAAAGCAATTAAAGGAATTCCAATACCACTAAAAACCCACTCTTTATTTGCAATCATCCATTCCATATGTTATTATTTTACATTTAGTACTAAAAAAGAACGAAAAACATACGTTTAGTAGTGATTTTATCACCTCAAACAAATTATATTTATAATATTGAGGAGACTTTTATCCTACAATTGGCATGAGTTAGTCTATCATGCGAATATCACAAACTAATTTTTAAAACTCGTTTTGTAAATGTTAAAAGATGAGTTGTGGGCAAAATTTTAACATTTATAGAAATAAAAAAGCCTTAGTGAAAAATTACTAAGGCTTTCTATTAATACGATAGTGTAAATATTACACTAATGAAATATCAAATTGTACAAGGTCAATAAATTCTTGTACTCTTTCTTTTACATCATTATCAGATAAACCAATTAAGCGTTCTGTTCCAAATTTTTCAACGGTAAAACTTGCCATAGCAGAACCAAAAATAATAGCACGTTTCATGTTTTCAAAACTAATGTCGCCAGTTTTTGCTAAGTAACCAATAAATCCACCAGCAAAACTATCGCCAGCTCCTGTTGGGTCAAATACATCTTCTAAAGGCAAAGCTGGTGCAAAAAACACTTCTTCTTTATTAAACAATAAAGCGCCGTGTTCTCCTTTTTTAATAACCAATACTTTTGGTCCCATGGTTAATATTTTTTGTGCCGCTTTTACTAATGAATATTCTCCAGATAATTGACGTGCTTCAGAATCGTTGATAGTTAACACATCAATTTCTTTCAATGTTTTCATCAATTCTTCCATCGCAATATCCATCCAAAAATTCATGGTATCTAATACAATTAATTTTGGGCGTTTGGTTAATTGATCTAATACCTTTTGTTGCACAACTGGCATTAAGTTTCCTAACATTAAGAAATCAACTTCTTTTGAATTTTCAGGCACAATCGGGTCGAAGTTCTCCAACACGTTTAATTGTGTTTCAAGGGTATCTCTCGAGTTCATGTCGTTGTGGTAACGTCCACTCCAAAAAAACGATTTTTCGCCTTTTTTAATTTGTAACCCTGTAATATCGGTACCTTGTTTTTTTAATGTATCTAAAAAATCGTTCGGAAAATCATCTCCTACAACCGATACAAGGCTAATGTGTTTGTGAAAGTAAGATGCAGCAAGCGCAATATAACTCGCAGCTCCCCCAACTATTTTATCGGTTTTCCCAAAAGGGGTTTCAATGGCATCAAAGGCAACTGTTCCTACGACTAAAAGACTCATAATTTTTAAATTTATTTATTTTTTTTACAAATATATTGTTTTTTATAAAATATGTATTAAATTTGCACTCCTTTA
>JBIISW010000255.1:0-2574 GCA_044340865.1 Bacteroidia bacterium
ACTGGATCCTTTTCCTAATTCTTTTAAGTTCTGAGCTTCTTTTACAATGAGAACTTGGTATTCGCTCATCATGGGAAAACGTTTAGCTGCCGAAATGATTGTATTTAAGTCAACATCTTTTCCGTATAAAATGGTTTGATTAAATTCTTGTTCATTTTCATCAAGTACATTTTTCTCAATGTAGTCGCTTATTAAATCAATATAATACGCTTCTTCTCCGCTTAAAAAATAAACGGGTTTAAAAATTCTACGTTTTAAGTCGGTTAATAGTTGTGTTACTTCTTTCATTATATAAAGCGTTTATTTTATTCGCTCAATCAATTTTTCTAAAATATCAATGGCTGATAAACTAATCACGGTTCCTGGACCAAAAATACCTGAAACACCGGATTTATATAAGAATTCATAATCTTGTTGTGGAATAACTCCACCAGCAACAATCATGATATCTTCTCTTCCATATTTTTTTAATTCGTCAATGACTTGAGGAACTAATGTTTTGTGTCCTGCAGCTAAAGATGAAACGCCTAAAATGTGTACGTCATTTTCAACAGCTTGTTTTGCTGCTTCGGCAGGTGTTTGAAATAATGGACCAATGTCAACATCAAAACCCATATCTGCAAAACTTGTTGAAATGACTTTGGCACCTCGATCATGACCATCCTGACCCATTTTTGCAATCATAATTCGTGGACGACGCCCATCTAATTCGGCAAATTGATCAGCTAATTCTTTTGCTTTTAAAAAATGTTTATCCATGCTTATTTCTTTACTGTAAACTCCTGCAATGCTTTTGATATTTGCCTTATAGCGACCAAATACTTTTTCAAGAGCGTAAGATATTTCTCCTAAACTGCAACGTAATCTTGCCGCGTTAATGGCTAATTCTAATAAATTTCCTTTTCCTGTTTTCGCACATTCCGTTAAGGCATCTAAAGCTTCTTCGGCTTTTGTATTATTTCTTTCTGCTTTTAATTTTACTAAGCGTTCGAGTTGTTGAATTCTAACTTTATTATTATCAACGTCTAAGATATCGATGGTTGTCTTTTCATCTGTTTGGTATAAATTTACACCAACAATAATATCTTTTCCACCATCTATACGAGCTTGTTTTCGAGCTGCAGCTTCTTCAATGCGCATTTTAGGAATACCTGTTTCAATCGCTTTAGCCATTCCACCAAGTGATTCAACTTCTTCAATTAATTCCCATGCTTTGTTTACTAATTCGTTGGTTAATGTTTCAACGTAAAAAGAACCAGCCCAAGGGTCAACTACTTTACAAATGTTAGTTTCATTTTGTAAAAACAATTGAGTGTTGCGTGCAATTCGCGCACTGAAATCGGTTGGTAATGCAATGGCTTCATCTAATGCGTTGGTATGCAAACTTTGTGTGTGTCCCATAACTGCTGCTAAAGCTTCTACACATGTTCTTGTAACATTATTAAAAGGATCTTGTTCTGTTAAACTCCAACCACTTGTTTGGCAGTGCGTTCTCAGTGCCATTGATTTTTCTGATTTTGGATTGAACTGTTTGACGATTTTTGCCCACAACATTCTACCGGCACGCATCTTTGCAATTTCCATAAAATGGTTCATTCCAATAGCCCAAAAAAATGATAAACGTGGCGCGAATGCATCAATATCTAAACCAGCTTTTATACCAGTTCTAATATATTCTAGTCCATCAGCTAACGTATAAGCTAATTCAATATCTGCAGTGGCGCCAGCTTCTTGCATGTGATAACCACTAATAGAAATGGAATTAAACTTCGGCATATTTTGAGAAGTAAATTCAAAAATATCAGCAATAATTTTCATTGAACTTTCTGGTGGATAGATGTATGTATTTCGCACCATAAATTCTTTTAAAATATCGTTCTGAATGGTTCCCGTTAATTTCTCCATGCTTACGCCTTGTTCTTCAGCAGCAACAATATAAAATGCTAGTATTGGTAAAACGGCACCATTCATAGTCATACTAACACTCATTTCATCTAACGGAATACTGTCAAATAAAATTTTCATGTCCAAAATTGAATCAATGGCAACCCCTGCTTTTCCTACATCTCCAACCACACGTTCGTGATCGCTATCATAACCGCGATGCGTCGCTAAATCAAATGCAACCGATAATCCTTTTTGTCCAGCTGCTAAGTTTTTTTTATAAAAGGCATTACTGTCTTCTGCCGTGCTAAATCCCGCGTATTGTCTTATTGTCCATGGATTTTGAACATACATACTTGAATAAGGACCTCTTAAAAACGGCGCTTTCCCTGCACCGAAATGGAGATGTTCAAATGATTTTATGTCATTTAAATTATAGTGTGATTTAACAACAATTTGTTCTGCCGTTGTAAAGTCTACTGAATCTAATGATTTTGACTGATTTTGAGTTGACTGAAATGATGTGTTTGAAAAATCTTTTCTCATTAAAATAAAATTAAAATTTAAGATGTTTTACTGAAATTCCTGCTTTTTGTAATTCTTTTAACGAGTCAATTCCAATTTTCAAATGATCGTTGACAAAATCAGCACTTACTTTTTTATCACTTTCTTCTGTTTTTACACCTTCAG
>JBIISW010000099.1:0-9286 GCA_044340865.1 Bacteroidia bacterium
TGTTTACGTTGTTCCGTTTTATTCTATCAATAATTAATGATAACACATCTATTGGTTTCATTCCTTTCTTTGGAAAAACTCGTTTGCTAGTTCCAACAAATGTTTCAACGCCAATGCTTTTTAGCCAATTTATAAAATCATGATTAGAAAATTGTTGTAAAGCAGCTAATATAAAATCATTTGGAATATAACGGTTTGCAAACTGTGCACTATTTTCAGAATGCGTTAAGTTTAATCCTCCATCTCCTGCAACTAAAAATTTTCTTCCAAGTGTTTTGTTTTTTTCAAACAAAGTCACATCATACTTTTTTGTATCAATGCAGCAAGCAAACATCAAAGCAGAAGCACCGCCACCAATTATAGAAATTGTTTTTTTAGAATTATTCAATTACAAATTTATTTCTCTGTGAAGTATTTGTAAAATAATGGAATCGTTTCAATGCCTTTATAATAATTAAACAAACCATAATGCTCATTGGGAGAATGCAGTCCATCACTATCTAATCCGAAGCCAAATAGTATACTATCTAAGCCTAACTCTTTTTTAAATAAAGCAACAATTGGTATACTTCCTCCGCTGCGAGTTGGCACTGGTTTTTTGCCATATGTTTCTTCCATGGCTTTACTCGCCGCTAAATATCCTTTAGAATTTGTAGGGACTAATACTGGCTCGCCACCATGATGAGCTGTCACTTTTACTGTGACAGATTTTGGCGCGATACTTTCAAAAAACCGTGTAAAAATTTCACTAATGTTGTGTGAATTTTGATTCGGTACTAAACGCATAGATATTTTCGCAAATGCTTTTGATGGCAAAACAGTTTTTGCGCCATCACCTGTATAACCTCCCCAGATGCCATTTACATCTAATGTTGGACGAATCCCTGTTCGTTCATTTGTTGAATATCCTTTTTCACCTCTCTCTTCAGCAATAGCCAAATCTTTTTTAAATTCAGTTAAATCAAATGGTGCTTTCGCCATTTCGGCTCTATCCTTATCACTGTAATCTAAAACATCATCGTAAAATGCTGGAATGGTAATGTGATTGTTTTCATCGTGACAAGCGGCAATCATTTTACATAAAATATTAATTGGGTTAGCAACAGCGCCTCCATAAACACCACTGTGTAAATCTCTGTTAGGGCCAGTTACTTCTACTTCCATATAAGCTAAGCCTCTTAATCCAGAATCAATGCTTGGGATATCATTGGCAATAATTGATGTATCGGATATTAAAATAATATCACCCTTTAATCTTTCTTTATTAGCAATGATCCAAGGCCCTAAATTTGTTGAGCCAACTTCTTCTTCGCCTTCAATCATAAACTTAACATTACAAGGTAAAGTATTTGTTTTCATCATGGTTTCAAATGCTTTTACATGCATATACATTTGGCCTTTATCATCGCAACTTCCGCGAGCAAAAATGGCACCTTCTGGATGAATTTCTGTTTTTTTGATGACTGGTTCAAAAGGAGGCGAATCCCATAAATTCAAGGGATCAGCTGGCTGCACATCGTAATGACCATAAACAACCACAGTTGGTTTAGATGCATCAATCATTTTTTCACCATAAACAACAGGATATCCTCTTGTTTGACAAATCTCAACTTTATCAGCGCCGGCCTCAATTAATCGTTGTTTCACAGCTTCAGCTGTCTTGTCCATATCAGACTTATGTTCGGGCTTAGCACTAATTGATGGTATTTTTAATAAATCTAAAAGTTCGTTCAAAAAACGATTTTTATTTTCGGTTATATAACTTTTTATCTGTAGAAGTTCCATATGTATATATTTTAAGCTGCTAATTTAGGATATTTATTCAAGGTTGAATTTGAATGCGTTAAAAAATTGAAAATTTACGTTTATTAAGGTAAATTTGTTAGACAAATTTTTCAACACAATTAAAACTGCTATAATTAAATTTATTACTACATATTTACTATTATGCTTTGTTTTTCTATTTAAAATAGGGTCATCCACTCATATTGTTGGGGGTGAAATTTATTACGATAAACTGAGTGGTAATAATTATAAAATTCATATGAAAGTTTATAGAGATTGTATCAATGGAATTCCTCCCCTTGATAACCCAGCCTTTATCACTATTTATGATGCTAGCAATAATGTTATTACCACTTTAGATTTACCGTTGCTTTCAAGCACTAATGTTCCACCAAGTAATAACAGTCCTTGTGCCCCAAGTTCTTCAGGAGTAGCTTGCGCAGAAGAAGGTATTTATGAAGGCATGGTTAATTTACCGCCAATAGTTGGTGGATATTATATCGTATATCAACGTTGCTGCCGAAATAGTACCATTTTAAATTTAATAAATCCAGGTTCGATTGGAACAACTTATTTTGAGCACATACCTGGTTCGGAAGTGGTTGCAAATAATAGCAGTCCTCGTTTTAATAACCGACCTCCCATTTACATTTGCGCAAATATTCCTATTTCCTTTAATCATATCGCCACTGACCCTGATGGAGATTCTTTGGTCTATTCATTATGTACGCCATTTAATGGATTAGACCCTTGTTGTGCAATCATTACAAGTCCGCCACCCGCAGTTGGATTTGGTGGCGCTTGTGTAAGTCCGCCGCCTGCATGCCCTTCTGTTGCTCCTCCTCCGCCTTATTTATCTGTACCGTTTTTACCACCATATTCATCGAGTTACCCATTATCATCAAGCCCTGCAATCAACATAAATAATACAACTGGGTTTTTAAATGGTGTACCTAATATGCTAGGTCAATGGGTAGTTGGTGTATGCGTAAGCGAATACAGAGCTGGCGTATTGATTGGAACCCATCATCGCGACTTTCAATTTAATGTTATTAACTGTCCTGCAGTGGTGGTAGCTGATATCGTTTCTCAAGTTTCAACAACACCTGGTGTTAGTGGGTTTTGTGATGGATTCACAATTAGTTACGCAAACAATAGTTATAATGGAACAACTTATTTATGGGACTTCGGAGATCCATTAGTGACAACAGATACATCAACAGCATTTAATCCAACATACACATTTAATAATCAAGGCACATATACTGTCACGTTAATTGCCAATCCTGGCACAGCATGCTCTGATACAACTACCGAAGTTTTTATCATAAATCCACTGTTATCACCAAATTTTTTATCGCCAACAAGTCAATGTTTTATAGGAAATTCATTTAATTTTATTGGTGGGGGAGCGTTTCAAGGATCTGGTACTTTTGCCTGGAATTTTGGATCAAACGCTACACCTTCTTCTGCAACTACCCTAACAGTAAATAATGTTACCTTTAATGCTCCAGGAACTTATTCTGTTAACTTTACAGTTTCAGAAAATGGCTGTATTGCCACTACTACAAATACATTAAATGTATATCAAAATCCACAAGCAGGTATTGGTGTATTTATCGCTAATGGCTGCGACCCATTAACTATTTCGTTTCCAAACACGAGTACTGCATCTTCAAGCATGAACTTTACATGGTTATTTAGTGATGGTACAACTTCAACTTTACAAAATCCTACTCATACGTTTTCTCCTTCAGGTGTGTATAGTGTTTCTTTAACATTAATAACAACACAAAATTGCATTGATACAAGTCAGGTTTCTTCTGTAAACAGCATAACCGTTTCGCCTAGTCCTATAGCAGGCTTCATAGCAACACCAACCATCACGACGATATTAAACCCTGATATTGCATTTACAAATACTGCGTCAGACCCATCCATCGTGTCTTGGTATTACAACTTTGCAGATGGAAATAGTTCGACCTTAATAAATCCAAATCACACATATAGTAATTGGGGAGATTTTAATGTTATTCAAACAGTAACAAATAATCTTGGTTGCAAAAACTCTGTTAGCTTATTAGTACGAATTAATCCCGAATTTCGTTTTTGGATTCCAAATTCATTTACACCTGGAAATACTGATGGAATAAATGATTTATTTAAACCTAAAGTAATTGGTGTTAGCGAATATTCATTTTTGATTTATAATCGTTGGGGGCAACAAATTTACAAAACAAACGACACAGAAGCTGGATGGGACGGAACTTTTAAAGGAAAAGAGTGTTCTATTGATGTATACGTTTGGAAATGCGAATTTAAAAATCTTGAAACGTCCCAAAAAGAATCGCATGTTGGACATGTTACTATTTTAAAATAATAAATTAAAAAAATGGTGTTCATAATCCCTTCATGTACTTTACCAAGTGTATAAAATAAAACGTTATTTTGTAATATGAATTCTATTTTCACAAGAATAAGAGACAAGCATGCTTTATGGTATAAAGGTATCGTATTTGTTTTTTCTGTTTTCATCTGCACTCTGCTATTACCCACAGATACAAATCAATCGTTTAAATTTTTAAAAATTGGCGATGTATGGAAAAGTGAAAATTTAATTTCAAACATAGATTTTTTAGTCAGGAAAAAGAACTCCGAGTTGCAATTAAATACTTTAAGCAGTGAAAACGAACCCATTTATTATTCTGAAAAAAAAATAAACACCATACAATTATTTAAACAATTGGAACCAGTTGGATTTTTTAAAAATAATTCAAAAAAAATTATAGATAGTATTTACAATTATGGTTATTACTTAGCAGATAAAACTTCCGTTTTAGGTTATGATTCGATTTATATTGTTTCAAAGAACGAGGCCAAATTGTATCCAACATCATCCATCATTGATTCAGAGAAACTAAAATCACTTATATCAAACCATTCAGGAAATATTGAAAAAATAATTTCTTCAATACCTTCGAATATTGAATTTAATTCGCAATTAAATAGTGAGATATCTTTGATAGAAAAAGAACAACGTAATATATACAATAACAAAATTAAAAAAGGGACCGTACTACTCTATAAAAATGATATTATTACCGATTATCAATTTGATGTTTTAAAAAATTACAAATTAGAACTGGAAATGACATCAAATTCATTTTCAATCTCTACTTGGATTGGGAAGCTTTTAACAAGTTCGCTAATATTAGGCCTCATGATGTTGTTCTTAGCTTTTTTTAGAAAAACTATTTTTAGTTTAAACACGCACGTTACTTTTATTTTACTTATGATTGTATTTGTAGTATTTCTTAGCAGTATGGTAAGCCAATACAATCAACATTATTTATTCGCTGTTCCATTGTGTTTATTCCCAATTTTAATCCGTGGTTTTTTTGATAGTAGAACTGCGTTGTTTCATTTTTTAAATATAGTGTTACTATGTTCATTTTTCACTTCAGATAAATTTGAATTTGTATTTATACAACTCATTGCTGGTATTGCAACTATTTTCAGTGTGGCTGATATGGGTAAAAGATCTAAATTATTATTTTCTGCTTTACTTACATGTGTATTTTACATCCTTGCTTTTGTTTCCTATCACTTAATCAATCAATCAGCTCATCAGTTAGAATCTATTACAAACTATTATCCATTTATGATTAGTAGTTTAGGGGTACTATTTGCATTTCCACTCATTTATTTATTTGAAAAAATATTTGGGTTTGTTTCTGATTTCACGTTGTTAGAATTATGCGATTTAAATAATCCATTATTAAGGCAGCTATCTCAAAAAATACCTGGAACCTTTCAACATTCTCTACAAGTTGCTAATTTAGCAGAAGAAGCTTGTTATAAAATTGGTGGAAATGCTTTGCTAGTAAGGACTGGAGCGATGTATCACGATATTGGAAAAATAAATAACGCAAGGTTTTTTACTGAAAATCAAGTAGGAGAAGTTAGTCCCCATGAAGACTTGACTTCAGAAGAAAGTGCTAAAATTATTATCAATCACGTAATTAGTGGAGTTGAAATTGCAAAAGAAAATAAATTACCCGAATCTATTATTGATTTTATTAGAACACATCATGGGACTACAACAACGCGCTTTTTTCTTCACAATTACAAAAAAGAACACGAAGGACAGCTCATTAATGAAGATTTATTTCGTTATCCAGGCCCAATTCCATTTAGTAAAGAAACTGCTGTATTAATGATGGCAGACAGTGTTGAAGCCTCATCAAGAAGTTTAAAAAAATACGATGCAGTTGCTATCGATGAATTAGTAGATAGAATTATTAATCATCAAATTTCAGAAAATCAATTTATAAATTCTGATATCACGTTTAGGGACATTAATCAAATTAAAAAAATATTTAAAAAGAGGTTAATGAATATTTATCATGTGCGTATTGAATACCCGAGGTAAATTACTTTGTTAATTGCGTTAAAACACTTTCAAATTTTTTCTTAAATGCCTCATACTCCAAGCCAGTTGCAGGACCAGAAAAACCGGTATAAATAAACTTTACACGATGTGATTTATCTAAAATGATAGTAGTTGGAAATGCGGTTATTTTATCTAAAAATGGTAAACTTTTTGAAGCCTGTTCTTTCCCTGAAACTTCCGCTATTAAAATTTCATACTTTACATTGAATTTTTTCTTTAAGCGTTGTACATTGTATTTAGCTTTTTCAAAATCAGTTGTTCGCTCATAATCAATAGCTAGAAACCCCAATCCTTTTTTATTATACACGTCATAAATACTAGATAAATAGTCTGTTTCATCCATACAATTTGGACACCAGGTTCCCATAATTTGAATGACCATAGGTTTGTTCTTATACTGTTTATCTTTTAGTGAAATTTTATTTTTTTTGCTATTACTAAAAGTAAAATCAACTTCATCATTTACAGAAATAGCATGAGTTAAGTCTTCAGGATTTGCTAAAGTAAATTGGTCGTTGCGTTTGGCTTTCCATGTTTCTTTCCAATGATTACCCGAATAAAAAAATCCTTCTTTAATTTGAGTGCCATCGTGACTAGCTATAAATAAATAGGCATGAGAACCATCAAACGAACTTAAATATAATTGGTTGTCATGAACGGTTCCTTCCAAAAAACGATAGTCACCTGTCTCAGTTAAAAATGTGCCAGATATCGAGTTACTTTGTTTTGATTGTTCAAAAAGTGCTATGGCTTTGCAGCTATCTTTACTTTCAGAACTAAATGTAACCTCCCATTTTCCATTGTAAAAAGGATTTATTGTATCCATCGTTGAAAAACTAAATCGATCATAATTTCCAAAATGCGCCTCAAAAACCATTCTATTATTTTCAGTGCGATTGTGATTAATCCACAAGCCTGATAATATTGAATCGCCAATCATTTGTGTTTTAAATTCTGTATCAAAAACAGGCATTTTAAAATTTAAAGAATCTTTTGTGAAGGTAATTTCATCAACCAAAATCTGCTCTTGTGCGTTGTGCACAACTATTTGCTTAATTGTATTGAATGAGCTCACTTCAAAATTAAATGGAATCTCCATTTTCTCTTCAGCGTTAATTTTTAAAACACCACGCCATACTCCTGCTCTTGGTTGAGCCAAAAAAAACAAGGGGCAAAAAGTAATTACAAAGATTAATTGTTTCATTTGATTTCGATTTCATCAATAAATATAAAGGCATCTTCTCCTTTCCCTTGATGCCAGTCAGGTAATTTCCCAAAATTTTTTGCTTTTATTTTAATGTATTGAGCTCTAGGTAACGTTGAATTTAGACTTAAAAAAGGCTTTACTTGAACTTCGTAATCATCAGCAAGAATAGTATTTGCACAATGGCCATAAAAACTAAAATCTACTCCATTATCAGAGATGTAGTATTCTACTTCTGTTGGAAACAAAATCCATGAACGTGTATCTTGCAAATAATGTGATGAAATAGATTGTATACTTTGTTTTTTTCCAAGGTCTATGATGGCTTCAAAATCTTGACTTTGATATCCCTGCCAGTCTCCAGCTCTCCAATTTAAAGATCCTTTAACTCCATCAATTATGCCTTCATCTGAGCCAGCACTATACTGCTTATTATATTTACAAAACAACTTGATTTTCCAATCATTCGGTTTTTTATAAATAATAGTTTTTGAAGTTGAACTACTATCCATTACTGTATAAGCTTTCGCTTTAACTATAGATGCATCCTTCAAAAGAAATGGTTTATGATAACGAATAGCATGTTGTGTTGGCTCATCTCCATTTAAAGTGTAATAAATAATCGCATCTTTGTTATAACCATAAATAGATATGCTATCAGAGGTATTTTTATGTTGACCGAAACTATTAAAATAAGGTGCTATCACTATTTCAGCTGAATTGATTTTAGTATGCGGTAATGCAGATGGTTTATAATTAGAACTTTTAGTCATTGGCTTCGTCGGTTGTAAATCATAATTTAAAACTGCCCCCTGCTCAATATCGCTGTATAAAAACGAATTGTTATCCTTTCTTTTTCCATTGAGAGAAAATACTCGAACATATTTAAGACCAGACTTAAATCCAGATGTTCTAATATCAACACTCTTATGATTCTCTAGGTTGATTTTTATAGATTCAAACAATGGCGTGGTAATTGTAAATTCTGGATAGCCCGGACATACTTGATAAAAACCCATTGAAGTCAACACATACCAAGCACTCATTTGTCCACAATCTTCATTTCCAATTAATCCATCTGGTGTATTTTTATAAAATTCATTTAAAATTTTATGTGTTATCTCTTGTGTCTTATATGGCCTACCCACGTAATTATATAGAAAAGCCATGTGGTGACTAGGTTCATTTCCATGCGCGTATTGCCCTATTAGCCCAGTAATGTCAGCCTGTGTTCGTCCATTTAAATCAGATGATGTGTTAAATAATTCGTCTAACTTGGTTTCCATGCTTTTATGTCCACCCATAATATTTATAAATCCGTCTAAATCATGTGGAACAAAAAAATTATATTGCCATCCATTTGCTTCTGTGTAATGATTATTAACTTCCTTAGGATTAAAATCTGCCAACCAATTTCCATTTTTTTTAGGTTGAAAAAATCCTGACTGTTGATTAAATAGATTTTTATATCCTTGTGCGCGTTTCATAAATAAATCGAAGTCAGACTTATTATTCATTTTTTTTGCTACTTGAGCAACGCACCAATTATCATAAGCATACTCTAATGTTTTAGAAACACTCTCAGACTCATCTTCTAACTGCAAATAATTTTGTTGATTAAAAGCAGGGTATCCTAATTTGTTATAATTAGAGGCAGAAACTAATGCTTTATACATACCCAATGAATCTGAATGAATCATATTTTTCATCCAAGCATCAGTAATTACCGAAGCACTGTGAAATCCGATCATACAATTTGTTTCATTAGCAGAAAGCTCCCACATCGGCAGTCTTCCACCTTCATTGTATTGATTTAAAAACGTGTGAATAAAATCCATCGTTCG
>JBIISW010000013.1:0-28678 GCA_044340865.1 Bacteroidia bacterium
TAACTAGAAACGGAATCATTAATGTTGTAGCCATTACTCTTGTTACTACTAAATAATTATAAGGATTTGTCCCTGATACATCCATAGCATCAATCTGTTCTGTAACTTTCATAGATCCTAATTCGGCACCAATGCCAGATCCAATTTTTCCAGCGCAAATTAATGCAGTAATGACTGGAGCAATTTCTCGTATAAGCGAAACAGAAACCATTTTTGGTAACCATGCTTCTGCTCCAAAATCAACTAGGGTAGGGCGTGATTGTATGGTAATAACTAATCCCATAATGAATGCTGTAATGATTACTAAGCCGATTGATTTATTACCAATATAATAACATTGCCTTAAAAATTCTTTGAATTCAAAACGTGTTTTAAAAAGTTCAATAAAAAACCTCATGGTGAATTTAGAAACATCACCAACTTCCTCTAAAAAGCTATTTATAAAATTTATTGCCATGAATATACAATAACTTAGATTGTGTATTCTGCGCCAAGACGATTTTGTTCCTCTAAAGTTAAAGCATCTGTTTCAATAGTCTCTAACCAATTATGACCAGCTTTTCTAAATACTTGAACGCCTAGACCATAGATATTGCTAAAAGTTTGTTCTAAATAGTTTACAGTCATGTGTGGAGTGATTGTAATGTGTCCACTTTCATGCACTGTTCTACATTCACCAATTGTTTTACTATTGTGTTTTATAAATTCTTTTTCAGATGCACCATTTGATTGATGTGGTTTCGGAAAAAAATCAAGTTTTAAATTAGGAAAGCCCGCATTAAATTCTTCTTGTATCGCGAAAATTTTGCGATGATCATTAATTGTAATTATCATGGGATTAGTTTTAAAATTTATTGAGACTTCAATTTTTGATTTTTAATTGAATTTCATTATTTGTAAAACTACATGCCAATTCAAATCATTTTCATGATAACGGTCATCTTAAAATGTGATAATAGTAGGCTAGATAATGATTGATTTAAAAACTACTTAATAGTTTTATTTCATTTCTATATAAAATGAGTTTTTTATCATTTTCTAATTGTTTAAGTAAACGAGATATAACAACTCTACTTGTTCCCATTTCCTCTGCAATTTGATGATGAGATAATTGTATGGATGATTTTCCGGAAACTTTTGTTTTGTTTTTTAAATATTTTACTAAACGTTCGTCTAATTTATGAAAGGCAATGCTTTCTATTGATTTTAATAATTCATTAAAGCGTTGTGTGAAACTATTAAAAATGTAACTTTTCCAACTTGGATATTTTGCTAACCATTCATCTAATTTTTCATGAGGTATGCCAATTAATTCAACATGATCTTCAGCAATGGCTTTTATTTCGCTTTTACGAGCTTCCATACAGCAAGTATAAGCCATGGCACAACTTTCGTTAGAACTTAAATAATATAACAGTAGTTCTCTATCTTCCTCATCTTTTCGCATGACACGAATGGTGCCACTTAAAATTAAGGGCATAAATTTTATCTTTTTGCCATAATCCATTATGACATCCCCTTCATTAAATTTCATAATATTACTAATAGACATAATCTCATCTATTAGTTTTGGTTCTAAAAAACTTTGAAATTTTTCTTTTAAATCAGTCTTCATTACTTTAATTTTTAATTCTTAAAGATAATGAATTAATTATCTAAATTCATACGTTGTGCCTTTAAGCTGCGTTAGTAAATATTGATTTTCATCCGTTGCCGTAGCTCTTTCCTCTAATTTTGGTTCTACAGGCGAATGTAGTTTTAAATATTCGATGATCACATCATGCATTGCAACAGTTAGCTTTTTTGGATCTTTAACGTGTTCCATTCTACACAAGGTATCCTCTGGATCACCTTCGCGCTCGCAAGCAACAATACTGTATTCTTTATTTAAATCTAGTGTCTCATTTCCAACCTTAACCGAATTGACTCTTTTTCCAAATTCATTTCCAATTGTATAATTCACTTGTAATCCGTTGTAACGAACAAACCAACCGCCAAATCGTTTGGATGGATCTTTTGCAAATGCATTTTGTAATTCTTTTTCTAACCAATCCAAAATTTGTTTTCCTGTAACCATAGCAGTTTTAGCCTCACTATTTACAGGTAACATATTCCACAAAAATTCTTTAGTTATTGTTGCCAGACCAGTTTTTGGATCTACTGCTAATGGTTGACAAAATCTAAACCCATTTGATAAGGCGATATCAGGTTTAAATTTCCATTTAATAGCATCTGTAATTAAATTATCCATTGGTGTTTCCATTACAAAGTATCTTACTAATGGAGTTTTACTTGTCCCAATAACAGTTTCTAATTCATTTTTAAATGGTTGGTATGCCTTTTCTACTAAAGTTTGCATTTCCTTGTTTGGTTTATATGTATTTGGATCTACATCTAATAAGTCATAATTCATTGATTTTAATTTACCGTTTTCAATGATTAAATCTAGTTTTCCTAAAAAAGAGCCAAATGCACCGCATTCAATTACTTTTGTATATTTTCCTTGAATTGGAACTCTTACACGTTCATGTGTATCTGCACCCATAATTAGATCTACACCTTCCGACACTGGATTATTTGCCAATCCAACTTGTTGAGCTAAACCCATATGCGTTGCAACAATTACCACTGAACATCCTTCAGTTTCTCTTAATAACTTTACATATTTTGCTATATTATTTTCAGCGTGCTCAAATCTTAAACCTTCACTGTAAGCTGGTGATTGTCTTTTCGGGATTAAATGATCTGTATAACCAATGATTCCTATTTTTATTCCAGCGATGTATTTTACCCAATAAGGTTGATATACTAATTCTCCGTTCGCAGAATCAGTTGTTTTGTGCCACATGTTTGCACAAATTTTCGCTGCGTTTACATGCCCCAAATCGTAAAGCATTTTTTTCTTTTTATAAACAACCTCCCAATTTCCAGGGAGCATTAAATCATAATTTAATTCATTGAATATAGGAATTAAAGCTTCACCTTCAGTTAATGAAGCAACGGCATGACCATGAAAAAAATCTCCTCCATCATACAGTATTGTATTTTCAGGATTTTGTTTTCTATAAAATTCGATCATTGTTTTTAAAACTGCCATGCCGCCTCTTTTTTTATAAACGGCTTGATTATTTTCCCAAAAGAACTCATCATGTGTGAAGAGTTGAGAATGAATGTCAGTTGTAATCAAAATAGTTACAATCTTTTCATTTGATTTTTGCTTTTGATAAGAATCTTCTTCAGAATCTACTTCTCTTGTATTAGAAGCAATTACTTCCGACATAGGATTCAGCAGTGATGCTAAACCAATAATGGCCGATTTTTTTAAAAAGTTTCTACGATTTTCCTCCGATAGATTTTTATTGTTTTTGTAATCTTCCATTATTGTTATGTTTAAGTTTAAATTTTAAAATCTAAGATAAAATTTATATTTATCATGTTTACTTTGTTATAAATATATTTTAAATTATTATAAGTTTCTCCCTCTTTGATTTTATAAGCTATCAATGTTTTTAATTCCATACCTTTTAGAAATTTACTAAATGTATAACTAGCCTCAGCGTTTATTTGATGGTAGGAAGGTAAACCATATTTATTTAATCTGTAATTTTTCACATCAGGTAAACTAAAATATCCGTAACCAAGACTTGTTTTTAATTTTTCATTATAAAATATAAAACTAGTTTTTATAGTAAATGCATGTACATCCCCAAAGCCTTCATTGCGTTCTCTAGGCATAAATGTATAAAATGGTTCTTTTCCCCATTCTCTTGGCATTAAGTATCTTCCATCTCCAGTAATATGGGTATAATTGATTGATGTGTTT
Organism: Bacteroidia bacterium; assembly: GCA_044340865.1. Taxonomy (GTDB): domain Bacteria; phylum Bacteroidota; class Bacteroidia; order B-17B0; family Aurantibacillaceae; genus UBA4416. The sequence continues at coordinate 3,824 of JBIISW010000013.1, forward strand.
TGTTTTTTGTTTTTAATACCAACTTGAAAGCTTATCACATTAGACTGAGCACCTTTATTGATATATGTTTTTTTTGAATCACTATTACCTCCATTATTCAAAGCGTCTTGATGTATAAACATTAATCCTTCATAGATTTTTGTTTTTTTATTTAACATTTGATTCGTGTTGATTTCTATCATACTCGTATTCATTACATTTTCCATCATACCATTCCACACATTTATTTTTAATCTGTCATTTGGATTGTAATATATGTTTGTGATAGCCATTCCTGAGCTACTGATATTATCATGATAGTCTGATTTACCGCCGTCCGTATTTACGCCCATAGGATTTACGCCCATAGAATTGGCTAATGAAAACCATTGAACAGTAGACCTAGGTGATATTTTCCAAATCCATCCACCATTTATTCCGATTTTTTTTGATTCATTTAAATTCAACCACACTCCTTCTTCAAGAGTTGGTCTCATTCTTCCGTCTTGTGGATTTAAAAATGGAGTATTGATATTTATTTTCCCAATTACTATGGCACTTTTTGAAAAATTATATTTTAAGTACAATTCTTCTAATCTATCTAAATCAGTTTTATTAGTTGGATTTTCAACATCAAATAAACCTAATTCATATCTATTTGAACTAAGTGTTAATGAATCTGGTAATTCAATCCTTGATGAAGCTAAATTGTATATAAAAAAGCCACTTACTCCCACTTGAAATCCATAAATTGGTTTAGTTAACAAACCAATTCCTGCTCCTGTAGCTAATGCATAGTCATCTTTTAATTTCCCTTCATTGATTGTACTCATAAAAAAAGTGCGTGTATGAGCTTCCCAATGCGCCTGAAGAAAGCAGTCTTTTAAACAAGTTGAATCTTTTACTTTTAAAGATAAATGATGTTTTTCAATATCCTGATGTATTGTATCATTTTGAGAAATGACAATGTTACTTGATAGAAATGCGATTCCTATTAAAATTAATTTCATGGTGTTTATTTTAATAGAATTTTTTTAGTTTCCAGCTTTTATATAATTCCAACCTTGTTCTTGTTTACTTACAATTTCAATAATTCCAGCTGGAACAAATCCAGCAATCATTATTATTTTAGACTTTTCAAGTTTTCTTTCTTTAATAGAAAATTCACAAGCATTAAAAATAACCCCTCTATTATGCAAAGATTTTATCTTTTCTTCAACAATTGTTTTATCTGATAGGAGCATATCTAAGCCAGGTCCATGACAAACCACTTCTATTTGCGTCGTAGGAGAAACACTCAATATATTGTTAAACTGTTTCATTAATTGTTTATGAGCTGTTGTGTCGTTTGTAGTTAATTGAAAAATAATTTTATGTTCTGCTTTAACAGCTTCTGTTTTTCTTTGTTGCGCAAAGGTTGAAACTGTTAACAACAAAAGTGATATACTACCCAATAAAATTTTATGTATTTTTTTCATAATTTTAAGATTAGATTTTTTTGTTTTTTGATTTTTTGAGTTCTTCTATTTTTGCTTTAATTGGTTTGAATGGTCCAAGTTTATGCTGTTGCTCTGTAAATCCATCAGCAAATGGACCAAAAGGATGGTCAAAAGGTTTTTCATCTATTTTAGGCCAATCTTTTTTTATATTTATATGTGGTCTTGGTTGTGTATTTACAAATGCTGCAACATCCCACGCTTCTTCATCACTTAATTGTGGGCTTGAATGATTTACTCCTAATGGCATATTTGATTTTACATATTTTGCAAAATTCGATAATCTATATAATCCTGCTCCATCATTAAAACTATGTTTTCCCCACAATGGTGGATAGGTATAAGCTGTTTTTTCATCATTCATTATCCCTTCTCCATTTTCTTGATGACAACTTTGACATTTTTCGGTGTAGATTGTTTTTCCTTTTATTGGATCCGCAGCTCTATCCATAAATTCAATTTTTTTAAATCCTGAACCTTCTGGTATTTTACCTTTCGCAACATCTTTTCCTAACCATTTAATGTAAGAGGCTATTCCCTGCATTTCTTTTGATGTTGTATCTAAGCCTTTTCCATTTAAACTTCTTTCAAAGCAATCATTAATCCGTTTGTAAATATTTTCTTTACTACCAGATCGTGCTCTATATTTTGGGTAAGTAGAAGCTACAGCTGAGTAATTATTGCCAAATACTTTAGTACCTGCCTCTAAGTGGCAGTTTTGACAATTCATTCCATTGGTTGTTGATTTATAAATTTTACCATGTACGCCATAGTATTCAGACGTATGAACAATTAAATCCTTCCCATACAAAATCAAGTCTTTATTTGGATCGTTATCTAAACTTGAAATATTTGGAGCAGTCCAATAATTAGATGTGTCTTTAGGTATTAAAGCTAATTGTTTTGCCGCTTCGGTAAAATTACCATTAGCATCTGGCATTGATAATGCAATTTCTTGTTTGATTTTTTCTTTAGGTTTTGGTACAAATAAAACAAGTAAGATAATTAATCCAATTATTGCAACAATTAAAATAACAATGATGCTAATTAATTTACTTATTATATGCGCTAATGGATTATCTTGGTTAGGTTGATTATTCATATTATTTTATTAAAGTAATATTAGTGTGGTAGTTTGTTTTTTATAGCACCGTATAAATAAGTTCCAATATTTGCAAATAAGAAAACGATAGCCATAGTTAAATAGCCATAACCAATATTTACAACCATAGGACCAGGACATGCACCACTTAAGGCCCATCCTAATCCAAAAATACTTCCACCAACTAAGTAGCGCATAATAGATTTTTCTTTAGGAAAAAAAGTTATTGGATTTCCCTTAACATCTCGTAATTTATATTTTTTGATTATTGCAACACCAATTACGCCAAGTGTTACGGCAGTGCCAATAATTCCATACATGTGAAATGATTGAAATCTAAACATTTCTTGAATTCTAAACCATGAAAATGCTTCTGATTTAGCCATAACGATACCGAAAAACGTACCTAATATTAAAAATTTTATAAGTTTCATAGTTTAAAATATAATTGGAAGTAAAACATAAGTCATAATTAAGCCACCTATAAAAAATCCGATGACCGCAATCAGTGAAGGTATTTGTAAATCAGATAAACCACTAATGGCATGTCCTGATGTACATCCACCTGCATATCGAGAACCAAATCCAACTAGTAAGCCTCCAATTGCTAGTATTAAAAATCCTTTTAAGGTAAATGCAGATTCTAAACTAAAGAGTTCATCAGGTTGCGCTGAAGTTGGTGCTGAAATTCCAAGCGTTTTTAAATCTGAAATTGTATTTTCAGAAATTTGAACGGGCGCTCCATCTGATAAATATTGGCGTGCAATAAAACCACCTAAAATGGCACCAATTAAAAAAACAAGGTTCCAAATTTGAGAACGCCAATTAAAATCAAAAAACTTTACAAATTTCCCACCACCTGCTACAGAACAAATAGTTCTTAGATTAGAAGAAAATCCGAATGATTGACCAAAAAAAAGTAGTAAGAACATAATGGCAGAAATGAAGGCTCCAGATACCCACCATGTCCAAGGCTGTTGAATGAATTCTAACATAGTTTAGTTTTTTAAATGATAAGTTATAATTGGTTTAAATAAATGATTAATTAATTTTTCGGTAGTACTTTGATGAAACAAGCTGCCTTTACCATGAGTTCCAATGCAAATGATATCCATCTCTTGCATTTGATTAAAATGAATGACTCCGTTTTCAACGTCATTGTCGTTTAACACATGCTTGTCATAATTTAATATGGAATTAGACAATGCAAAGGAATTCATGTTTGATATAATACTCGTTTTAGTTGACTCTGTGCTATCTTTAGTTATTTGTAATAAATGAACTTTTGTATCAAACGCTTTTATTAACTTATGAAGTAAATTTAAATTTTCATTTTTAGAATGTGAAAAATCATGCACTAATAATATGTTTTTAATCATTAAATCAGAACGATCGCACATTAATGATAATAATGGAACAGTTGATTGGCGTGCAATGATTTGTGTTTCCGAACCAGATAATTTTTCTTTTAATCCCCATGCACCTTTTGTTCCCATTACAATTAAATCAAAATGATGGTTTTGAGAATGTGAAATTATTTTATCGGTTAATTTTCCTAATTCTAAATGAGTAGTGATATCATTGCCATATAGCGTTTTTAAATTTGCCAATTTCCGATCAGCAATATTTTTCTGTGAGGCTACATAATCAACACTTATATCTCCACAAGTTTCTATATTACCATTTTTATCCATCGTTACTGTATCAGGAACTCCTAATACATGAATGAAATGAATTTCTACTGGAATTTTTTCTTCCAATTTTTTTACCATCAGATAAGCATATTCTGCTTGAACTGAAAAGTCGGTAGGAATTAATACTTTTAAATTTTCCATTGTTATTTATATTGATTTACATTTTGCCAACTGCCACCATTTGTTACATTTGTTAATCCTTTCGATTTCAATGTTCGCATTGCCATTCCACTTCTATTTCCGCTTCTGCAACAGGTAATAATGTGGCTATGAGTTTTTAATTTTTCCGCGTTGTTTCCAATTTGTTCTAAGGGAATATTTATTGAGCCTTTTACATGACCTGACGCATATTCGCTTTTACTTCTTACATCAATTATAATTGCGCCGTCTTTTATGATTTGCGCTAAATCGACTTTAGTTGATTTGAATAGATTTTTTAGTATTGTTAGCATATTTTTTTTTTTACAAATTTATAGTCATAGTTTTTATTAAACGGTTACAAATGTTACATAACACAAAAGACGACTAATAGTCGCCTTTTGAAGATAAATGAATAAATAATGTTTGCCAATGTTTATAATAACGTTGATGGACAAACGTAATCCGTCAGTTTAAATTTGCCAGTTTCTTTAATAGCATTAAATCCACCAGCGATATCAATTAAATTTCTATATCCTCTTGCTTGTAAAATGGAAATGAAAATCATTGAACGGTAACCAGATGCACAATGAACATAGTATGTTTCCTCTTTGTTTATTAGTATCATACTATCATTGATTGTGTCCAAAGGCGCATTTATGGAATTAATAATATGTTCACTAGTGTATTCACTCATTTTTCTGACATCCAATATATGGGTTAAACCTTTTTCTTTAACGTGAGCTAATTCTTCCGCACTAATTGAATTAATCGAATCAATGTCATGTTTTGCATCTTTCCATGAGTCAATTCCTCCTTTTAAAAATCCTAATGATTGATCATAACCAACTCTAGCCAAACGAGTAATCACTTCTTCCTCACGCCCCAAATCAGCAACAATGAGTAACTCTTGTTTAACGCTAGGAACCAATGTACCAACCCACGTTGCAAAACTACCATCAATACTAATGTTTATTGAATTAGGAATGAATCCTTTGTTGAAATCCTGAGCTTTTCTAGTATCAATAATTAAAGCATTAGTTTCGTTTGCAGCAAGCTCAAATTCAATAACCGATAAGGCTCTTGTTCCACGTTCCATAACATTATCAATGCTTTCATAGCCTTTAATATTTAATAACACATTTTGAGGAAAGTATCCTGGAGGTGCAACTAATCCCGTTAAAATTTCTTTAATGAATTGTTCTTTTGTTAACTTCGGATTTAGGGCATAGTTCACTTGTTTTTGATGACCTAATGTATCAGTTGTTTCTTTACTCATGTTTTTTCCGCAAGCACTGCCAGCTCCATGATTTGGATAAACAATTAAATCGTCGCTTAATGGCATGATTCTATTACGTAATGAATCAAATAAATATCCTGCTAATTTTTCTTCGGTTAAATCGGCAATTACATGTTGCGCTAGGTCTGGTCGACCAACATCTCCAATAAATAAAGTATCGCCACTGATGATACCATGTTCTTTTCCATTCTCATCAATTAATAAATAGGTTGTACTTTCCATTGTGTGTCCAGGCGTATGAATTACTTTTACGCTGTAATTACCAACTTTAAATACTTGATTGTCTTCGGCAATTGTTGCTTTATAATTTGGTTTAGCTGTTGGTCCAAATACAATTTCTGAGCCAGCGCGCTTCATTAAATCTAAATGACCACTTACAAAATCAGCGTGAAAATGTGTTTCAAAAACATATTTTATTTTTGCATTGTCTTTTTTTGCCCTATCAATGTATGGTTGCACTTCTCTTAATGGATCAAAGATTGCGGCTTCTCCATTGTTTTCTAAATAGTATGCTGCATGAGCAATACACCCTGTATAAATTTGTTCTACTTTCATATTATTTTAATTAATTAGGTTATTTTTTTGATTTATTTAAGAATTAATAATTTTAGTCATGGACACCTGCCATTGCATTTATTTTTCATACGATTATGGTTTTAATTTTTCAGATTCAGATTGTTTTAATGATTCGTTTGTTTTTTTTGTTGGCGATAATTTATATAACAAATAGCCAAAACCTGCAGCTAAATGAAGTAATACGATGATGAAAATAAATGTTGCCATAATATTTTTTTATACAACAAAGGTCGTATAGATTAAAATGAATTAACCTGATGAAAGTCATTTATTAAAAAAATACCTGCCTATTTTTAACTTAAGTAACAAAGGTTACATTGTGGCCTTTATCTATCCTATTATCTTTATATCAAAATCCTGATTATGAAAACAGATATTATCATTGGTAAAAGAGCGAGCTCCAATTTTTTTAGAAAAATGGGAATAGCTTTAGATTTAGAAAACGGCTTGTACAAAGCCTACGAAAGTTTTTTAGGTATGACTTCTGGTTCTTGGAAAAAGGCTCCAAAGTTTGATTATATATTAGTATTTAAAACTCTTTATATTAAATGTGAAGGTTGTGTACCCGAAGATTTTGAAGATGGTCATGGCGCGGTATATCAAGTTAGCTTGGTGTATAATAAAAATAGAAAATTAATTATTCATGAAAGTAAAATTAAAGATGAAGTGTTTTCTGTAGTTGAAAAATTAAAATCTTTTTATAAATTAAGAATAAAAGATGCCGCTACTGATAGAAGAAATCCAAAATGGATAAGTTAAAATGTTTTAATCTTTTTTTAACCAACCCGTTACACTCATTCGTCTTTGATTTGTTTCAAGTACTTCATGTATGATTTCATTACTTTTAAAAAAAACTGTTTTACCTTGTAATGGACTAATTAACTGTGGGTTAGTCAAATGATGAATTTTTAATTCACCTCCATCTTTTTTTTGCCAATCGGCATTTAAATAAGTAATCAGAGAGTATTGTCTACTTTCATTATTTTTAAATTGATCCCTATGCTTTTTATAAAAACTACCGGCTTCATACAAAGAATAATGAAATTCACAACTTGTGATTCCTGTGTAACAACTCATATTTAAATATGATATAAAATTTTCCATTAAATTCAAGAATTTTGTTTCATCTATATTATTGTTTTTTTTGTCAAGCCAATAAATAGAATCACTTCTAATCAATGTGTCGTGGTTTGTCATTTCTTTATTACCAGTGCCTGCAGCCACCAATAATTGTTTTGAAAGCAAATTTAATAAGTTTTCTTTTAGTTGAGTTGATAATTCAGTACTTAAAAAGTCATTACAAATGCCTATTTTATCATTCATAAAACTGTGGATGAGCATTTCAAATTCTTTTTCCATTGGGCTAAGCGTTTGATTATACAAACCGTTTATCAAGATAGACTTAATAACTGATAATTAGTTAGATTAACGATTATTATATTATTTATTAAAATGCAATGGAATAGCCTTAAGCTTTGTTTTCTTTATTATATTTGACGATACTTTTTATCGCTAAATAAATTATTTATGAAAATCATTTCGTTATTCTGCTTAATTTCTATTTTATCTTTTCATGCTTTTTCGCAGTCAAACTGTTGCTCAAGACCAAATGCTACACAATTATTTGCAATGCTAACCAGCGATGAAAATTTTGTAAAAATTCATTTAGATCCTCTTCCTTTTAGGTTAGAAAATCCTATCGGAACAATGATTTTTTTTAAATGTTTAGATGGAAAAGTGGCTCATGCTTATGAGATAAAGGCTAAAGTGCCTTCTCAATCGTATGTTTTTGTAATTCATGAATGGTGGGGACTTAATGATTATATAAAAAAGGAATCAGAAGAAATATATAACAGATTATCAAATGTGAATGTTATCGCCATTGATTTATACGACCAGCGCATAGCAACTACGAAAGATTCTGCTGCAAAATACATGCAAATGGTTAAAACAGAAAGAGCAGAATCAATTATTAAAGGTGCAATTTCACATGTTGGAAAAGACGCTAAGATTGCAACTATTGGGTGGTGTTTTGGTGGCGGTTGGAGTATGCAAGCTACTTTATTAGCTGGTAAACAAAGTAAGGCTTGTGTCATGTATTATGGAGCACCAGAAGAAAATGCAACAAAAATAGCTAAGTTAAATGCACCAATCCTTTTTATTTGGCCAACACAAGATCAATGGATTAATAGGGAAATGCTTGATAAATTTGAAAGTAATATGAATGCGGCACAAAAACAATTAGAAGTGAGACCTTATGAAGCGGATCATGCTTTTGCTAATCCAAGTAATCCAAAATACAGTAAATCATTTGCCGATGATGCTTTTTATAATGCGATGAATTTCATCAAGTTAAATTTGAAATAGACTATTTTATTGCCTGTTGATTACTATTAATTGATGTAAGAAGAGTTTTGAATGTAGTGTAATCTCCATGTTTTACTTGCTTCTGCATTTAATTTCTCTAAAACAGGTTTATCATCCGTATTGATTAAAAGTGAATCTGTTATTGAAAAATTTATTTCATCATATAAGTTCTCTTTTAGTGGAGACTCACTTGCAAAAATGATTAAGTTTCGATAATGTGGATTGGAATTGGACGTGCAAATTTTTAAATTAAATCCAGCCTGTTTTAATGTTGCCAATAGACATTGGGTGCCTAATCCTATTTTCCCTTCTAAGTAGCCATGCGTATTAATCGCAATGAAAGCGTTTTTATGTAACATTAGTTTTAATTTACGAAGGCTTTCTTTAGAAATAACGTGTGATGGTTGTTCTTCTGCTTTATAAATGTCAAACATAATAAAGTCATATTTTTCTTGACATTGATTGATATAGACTCTTGCATCACTGCATATTGTTTGAACGGTTGAATCTAAATTGAAGTAGGTTTTAGCTGCAAAAATTATTCTTTCATCTATTTCAACTGCGGTGGTTTTGTAGTTATTTTTTACCAACATATTTGCTGATAAACCTGCACCAAGCCCTAATACAAGTGCTTTCTTGTTAGGCAAACAATCTATATTTTTTTCAATAATATGTATATAATCGGATGTGCTTAGTTTTGTTTTTAAATTTTGTTCAGATTGTACAATATGATTAACTAATAACAAGCGAATGGTTGCATTCGAATCTATTCTTTTGTCTATTACTTCAATTTTTCCTAACATACCGTCACTACTATATTTTACAAATGAATGAGTTGGTGATTTTTTATAAAAAAAAATAAATAGAGAAAATAATGAAATACTGATTAAATAAAAGAGTTTATCTTTTTTTTTTTCGAGAAGTAATAATAATGACCAACTTAAAATAATACTAAAAAAATACAAAGTGTTAGTTACGCCATAAGTAGGAATAAAATAAAATCCACACATAAATGTTGCTACAATGCCGCCTAAAGTTGATACAGCATAAATTTTCCCACTATTAGCCCCGCTTGATTTTGCATCAGTTGTTAATAATGCTATTAAAATAGGAGAGGTGGTACTTAACAATACAATGCTTGGTAAAATCAGTAAGCTTGAGCTTGCAACTACTGCTGGTAACAATGGTAATCCTGTTGCTAATAAACTTAAGTATTTTGCACAATATGGCATTAAAAAAATAAACACAACGGTCATCAGTAAAATATAGAAAAGTGTTTTTTTTAAGTGCTCTTTTTCGCTCAATTTTCCACCTATAAAATAACCGCAAGCTAATCCTAATAAAGTAATTGCTAACACAGAACTCCATACATATAAACTACTTCCAAAAACGGGGGACAATAATTTTGAACTACCAATTTCAATGGCCATAACGGTCGCCCCTTCGATAAACGAAATGATAAAAATGGTATGCTTAAATTTCATTGAATTAAATATATAAGTTTGTGTCTTCTCCCATCGATGAGCTATAACCCAAACGTTTACCTGTTCTTAAATTAATGCTACTAATTTTTTCTTGAATTTCTGAAACCGTAACTACTTTTACAGCCTCTAATGGTGGTGTAAATAAATCAAATGAAATAGCGAAAATAATCAACTCATTAACTACTTCCATCAATTGCTCTTTAGTAATAGGTTCAAATGAGAACATTGAATATTTTATTCCTAAAGGACCTTTTGTTTCTATAAAAAAGTGATTTTCTCTATTGATAAAAATGCGACAAACTAAATAACCTAAATCTTCTGAACGATTGTATTTAAATGAATCAGCTAAGAAATTATAAACATTGATGATCCCACAATACGAATTGTACTCATTTTGTTTGATATAATTTGTTTTAAACATGGGATGAGATTTATCGAATTCAAACACATTGGTATGCATAAAAAATTCAAGCATGTCTCCAGCTACTTTTAATTGTGATGTATAGCTACTCGTACCTAATACTTCAACAGAAATACGTTTATCTATTTCTTTGACTTCAGAAATTAATGTATTCGATATTTCTGTTATACATTCTTTTAATAAATCGAATGTATGAAGGGTGTTCTTAAACACGTCTTGTTTCATCACTGATTTCTCAGTAAGTAATTTTACAATTTTTTCCTTTTGATTTTTTAAAGTATCTTCCATGCTCTTAATTATAAATAGTGGTTTGTAAGGCTTCATAAAAACTACGGTGCATTTTTCCTCGTATTCCCAGTTTAGCTAATTTGTTTTCATCTGCATTCGGATAAATTCTGTTTGATAAAAATACAAAAACTAATCCGTTTTCTGGATCTGCCCAAGCAAAGGTTCCTGTAAATCCACTATGACCAAAACTTTTTAAACTACATTCTTTTGTCACCGGACTGTCTTTTTTATCATCAAACTCTGGCTTATCAAAACACAATCCTCGTCTATTTGTTGTGTATTGAGGACTAGTAAATTGATTAATAATATCTGCATTTAAAAAATGAATGCCTCCATATTCTCCTTTATTTAAAAGCATTTGCATAATAATAGCTACATCAGTTGCGTTTCCAAATAAACCTGCATGTCCTGCAACACCTCCTAATAATGCAGCTCCTTGATCGTGAACATAACCTCTAATTTGCTGTTTACGAAAATTTTTATCTAACTCGGTTGGTGCGATGATGTTTGCTGGATAGGTTTGAAGTGGCAAATAGGTAAGTCCTAAATTCATTGGTTTGTAAAATGTATTTTGCACGTAGTTGTTTAATGTTGTTTTAGTTAGGCGTTCTATTAGTATTTTTGAAAAATAATAGCCGATATCACTGTATACATATTTGCCAGTTTCTTCTAATTTACTTGTGATGATTTGTTGGTAAATAGAATCATTAAAATCTTTTACAACATATAAATTCTTTGCAACTTGTGTTGGAAATTTATTGGATTGAACCTCGCTGTAATAACCTTCTTTGTAATTATGTTTTTTGTCTACTGTTTTTTGCCAAAACGGAATCCAAGGCGATAAGCCCGACTGATGTGTTAGTATGTCCTTATAGTTTAACTCTGATTTATTAGTTTTATGCAATTCAGGAAAATAATAACTTAAGTTTGCGTTATAATTAAATTGCTTTTGTTCGTTCAATTTCATTAAGGCTAATGATGAAGAAAGTATCTTTGTTAATGACGCTAAATCATAAATAGTGTTGTTATCTATTTTTTCAGATTTAACATCATACGTTTGTTTTCCGAAATTTTTTTGATAAAAAACCTTACCATCTTTTAAGGCAATTATTTGACATCCAGGGAATGCTTTTTCTTTTATGCCTAAATATGCTAATGAATCTATTTCTTCAAGTTTGCGTGAGTAAATACCTATGTCTTCGGGATTTACATATTGTATTCTTGTTTTTTTAGTAAGTTCAATACCCGTTTCTAATTTAAATAAATTAGTTGATACAGGTAACTTTCCATTGACTACAATTGCACCAATGATTGCTTCTGCGGCAGCTTTTTGACTGAATTTATTATTTTCATAAACTTCTAAGACTGCTTTGGATTTTTCTAAATCAATTAATTTATTAATTAAATAAGGATTAGAATATAAACAACTAATGGTTGGTTTAGTAGTTATAATTTGACTAATTAACTGAATACTTTCTGGCGTGCAGCCAAAATCATTTTTTGGATAATACGATGTTTTATTGACTTGAAGTAATATCAAATCGTATTTTTTTAGTTTTGATAATAATGTATCTCTTTCTTTTTGTTTGGCATCATGATTAATTCCAATAAAATCTAAAGAGGTATATTTTTTAAATGTTTGAGTAAATAGATCTTCTGATTTTTCTCCAACACTTACACATAGTATCTTTAAGCTATCTATTTTAGTTAATGGAATAATATTGGCTTCATTTTTCAGTAGTGTAACAGAAGCCTCTGCTAATTTTTTATTTAAGGCGTCCGATTGTTTTGTATTTAAATCTTCATAAAGGTGTTTTGAATTAATAAATGGATTTTTGTCTAATCCACACCAAAATTTAGCTTTTAAAATTTTTTTACATCGAACACCAATCTCTTCCTCGCTTATTTCACCGCGTTTTACAGCAAGTTTTATTTGTTCAATTGCTTTTGGTACATTTTCTGCAAATAGCAAAACATCATTCCCCGCTAGTAGTGCTTTTACATCCACCATGCCTGGTTCATAAAAACTGGCAACACCTTTCATGTTCAATGCATCTGTAAAAACTAACCCTTTAAAATTCATTTTTTGTTTTAATAAGTCAGTTACTATTTTTGGTGATAGCGTAGAGGCTGTGTTTTTAGTTGTATCATAGCTTGGTACAAATAAATGAGCCACCATGATACTACTTAATCCTTCGTCGAATAATCGTTTAAATGGATATAATTCTAATGAATCTAAACGGTCTTTACTTGCTGTTATTGTTGGTAATGCTTTATGCGAATCTGTGTCTGTATCACCGTGACCAGGAAAATGTTTTCCATTAGCCATCACGCCTTCAGATTGTAATCCTTTCATATACATCACAGATTTCGTGGCAACTTTGTATTTATTTTCTCCAAAACTTCGCATCCCAATAACTGGGTTTAATGCATTATTGTTAACGTCAGCAACAGGTGCAAAGTTTACATGTATTCCCATTCGCTTGCATTCTTTGGCAATTTGTTTTCCTATTTTAAAAATGAGAGAATCATTTTGTATTGCACCCAAAGTCATTTGTCGTGGGTATTTGGGAGTACTATCCAATCGCATAGCCAATCCCCATTCGCCATCAATTGAAATCAACAATGGTGTTTTAGATAAATTTTGATAATAATTAGTCAGCTTTGCCTCGCGTTGTGGTCCGCCTTGCATAAAAATAAGTCCACCAATATTATATTTTTGAATGAGTTCTCTTATATCACGAACATGCTTCATGTCTTTATTACTATAGGCTGCTACCATAAATAATTGTGCAAGACGTTGATCTGGAGTTAAAGAATTGTAAACCGAATCAACCCAACGGGATTCCATCCTTAAAAAATCTGGTTCAATCGGTTTCGGTTTTGTGTTTATGACAAATGCTGTCACCGTAAAAAAAATACTTAATAAAATAAGTTTATACATTAATTTAATCATGTTGTTAAGTTAATTAGAAATGAAAAACAGATAATTCGTTTAGAAAATTGTTTTTAACAGTAAATATTTAATAGTGAAATCAATGAGCTTTTTTATTGATTTATTTGACTCTTCCTGCACTATAAAAATATTTTTTAAAATAAGCTTCATTTAAATCACTTATCATTACACCTTTAGAAGATGAGGCATGCACAAACTTTTGGTTTTGCAAATAAACGCCTACATGACTAGCCGTTGAAGATTTGATATTAAAAAAAACTAAATCTCCTTCTTTCAAATCGGATGTTTTAATTTTTTTTACCTCATTGATGAGGGCTTTTGTAGATGGAGTAATGGTAACATGATAAACCTGTTGGTAGAGCATAGCGGTTAATCCTGAACAATCAATGCCGTTTTTATCTTTTCCTGCGTATTTATAAGGTACTCCATACCATTGATTGATAAATTGATAAAGAGCTGTATTTTTTATGTCAGATTCAGATACATGTAATACTTCGGCATATTTTTTTTTGATAGACTTTGCATCCCTGTTACTTGTTTTAGAATTTTCTTTATTAGAAATCGTTTGAGAAGATTTACAAGCCACCAAAGATAAAGCGATACCTATCATACAAATATAATTTCGCCAACGAGTCATCATTAATCTTTTATATAACTAAAGTATCTTTTGTTTGAGTTTAAATTTCTTTTTTTTTAAGAAGTAATCACAATATCATTGTTTATAAATGTTTGAATATCATGTTGTTTTAAGTCTACATGTAAAGAAGTTGTTTTACATTTACATTATGTCTTTATCAATTATATACGAAGATGATGTATTACTCGTTTGTAATAAGCCTGCTGGTTTAATGGTGGAGCCTGATCGTAACAATTTCCCAAATTTATTACAAAGTGTTAGGAATTATTTAAAAGAAGCGACTGGTGAAAAATCTCCCTATGTTCAACATTTACATCGCTTAGATAGACCAACAAGTGGCATAGTGCTATTTACCAAAAAAAAAGAATATCTAAAAAACTTGAGTGAACAATTTGCCCAACGGCAAGTATCAAAATACTATATGGCTTTAACTTCAAATGTACCAGCTAATAGAGTAGGTGTTTTAGAGGATTGGCATCGTAAAGAAAAAAAGAAAGCTGTTTTAGTTTCTGAAGGAACTTCTTTTGCAGAAAGGGCAAAATTGGAGTTTGCTATCATGCCGTATGAAAATTATTTTTTATGGAACATTCAATTACACACAGGTAAGTATCATCAAATTCGTGCGCAGTTAGCCAATTTAGACTGTCCCATTTTGGGTGATAGTCTGTATGGTTCAACAGAAACCTTTCATTTAAATGCCATCGCTTTACATGCCACCAAACTCATTATTCAACATCCTGTAACGCAACAGCAAATCACATTTGAAGCAGAGTGTGATTTTAAATTCTAATGTATTTATTGTTTATTCACCATAGGTGAAACGTACTTTCCAATCAATTCAATGGATTGTATTAATTTATGGTGTGGCAAGGCAGCATTATCCATTTGAAATGTAAAGCGATCAATACCGCCTAGAGCTTCGCTATGTCGAATGATTTTAGCTGCCACATCTTCTGCACTGCCAATCAATAATGCACCTCTTAAACTATTTTGTGCATCAAAATGTTGTCGAGTAACTGGCGGCCATCCACGTTCTTTTCCTATGCGAGTAAATGTTTCTGCATATCCAGGATAAAAATCATCAATTGCTTCCTGTGTTGTTTTCCCTACATAACCAAGCGAATGCAATCCAACTTTTAAAGTTTCTAAAGCATGTCCTGCTTTTAGACCTGCTTCACGGTATAAATCAACAAGGGGACGGAAGCGATGCGTTTCACCACCAATTACTGCAACCATTAACGGTAAACCTAATTTACCAGCACGCACAAACGATTCAGGCGTTCCGCCAACGCCCAACCAAATTGGTAATTCGTTTTGTAAAGGTCTTGGATAAATAGATTGATTGGTTAAGGCGGGTCTAAATTTTCCTTGCCACGTGACCGTTTCGTGTTTGCGAATTTCTAATAAGAGGTTCAATTTTTCTGCAAATAATTCGTTGTAGTCATTTAGTTTATAACCAAACAAAGGAAACGATTCAGTAAAAGAACCACGTCCCACAACTATTTCAGCCCGACCTTTTGAAATTAAATCAAGTGTAGCAAAATTTTGAAAAACCCTTACCGGATCAGCGGCGCTTAATACCGTAACAGCACTTGTTAATCGAATCCGTTTTGTTCTTGCTGCTGCTGCAGATAAAATCATAGTAGGAGCAGAATCTAAAAATTCTCTTCTATGATGTTCACCAATACCAAAGATATCTAGTCCAGATTGGTCAGCGCATTCAATACGTTGAAGCAATAGTTCTAGTGCTTCCATGCTTTTTGTTGCTGTGTTAACATCATTGCCTACTGATGCAGAAGCAAAACTATCAATTCCAATTTCCATGTGGTTTAATTTTTTTCTTGTGTTACTATCCTGAAAATTTACTCATGTAAATAGCATTTTCCATTTTTGTTGGTTGTCATTTTGTGACAACGTGTTCCTTTTTTTGTAGTACCGGTGCATTGGGTACTTTGAGATTGATTATTAGACGGGGAAGTGTCTTCATCTTCATCTTCTAAATCAATAATTGGTTGAGTTTGTTTTTTAGATGTAGTATTCCAATTCCAATCATTTAAATTATAATGGTGTTCAATTTGGATTTCAATTTTATCATCAAGTTTTGAAAAAAAATTAATATGAGTCCTTTTTTCAACACTATCAATTGTTACAGCATAATGTTGTAAGGGTAGAGTAGATGTTTCATTAGGTAAGATAAATCCAATTCCTTTTACAATGGAATCTTTTACATTCAGTATAACTTTGTAATAATAATTTGGAACAGATACGTTATTAAATCCAATGGAGACTAGATGAGAATCTAAAATAGGGCCTGTAGCAATGTAAATGGAATGATATTCATTTGCCCAGTGTCTCATTTGTTCTTCTAATTTTTTCCAAATGCCTCTGTTGAAACTTGGCTTCTGTGGCGACATATTACTGTAATAAAATGATTCTTCCATTGACTTTTCTGACCAAGCCATATCTCCCGCAGGTGCTAAATGGCCTCTATCGTAACCGCTTTTTAAATAATCATCGGTACTGGCTGATTCTGTTTTTATGGCCGGGTCAGTCATGAATTTATTATTACGCTTAACGATTGGTACAGTTTCAATATCGGTTAATTCATAAGCTACCCAATTGGCCTGTTCATGTCTTTCATTATAGGACAGCACATAGCCTTCATGATGAATGATGCATTCGTTTTTTTTAAATTCTGGAATTTCAAGATTGTTTAAATTAGTTTTAGTTTGGGCAAAGGATACGACTACATTGATTAAAACTAAAAGGAAAATATAAAATTTCATGAATCGTTTTATAAATAATTTTGAATATATAATTTTACTAAATTATACATTTAAAATTAATGAAGCGAAATGTTTTTTTGAAATTTTGGATAATAAACACCACAAAAAAATGTAAAATTTAGTATCTTATTTGCAATAATTTTGTTGTCTTTTACGACTTAAATTTTATGAGCAATAACTTGTATAACAGCCGAAGTTCCTTTATGGTATTTGCCTTCATCAATTTCTTTTATTGATGTTTCAATCGATATGTTCTCAAATTCAGAGAAGTCATGTTGTAATTCTTCTGCACTGTATAATAAATCTGCAACCTGTGGCCCTCCAGTTTTGTATGTGATTTGGTCTTTATGATAGGCTTCTAATAACAAAACTCCATCTTTTGTTAATCCAGAATATACTTGGCTAAAAACAGATTTTCTTAACTGTGGAGGAAAATGACCAAATATACAAATGATCGCATCCCATGTATTGGGTTCTATTTTATAATCAGATAAATCTGCACAGATTGTTTTGATTGATATATCTTTTTCTTTTGCTAAGGCATTTAGCTTATTAAGTCCTTCTTGGGAATAATCAATAGCCGTAACATCATGATTGTTTTCTGAAATAAAAACCGCGTTTCTGCCTTCTCCTTCAGCTAAGCAAAGCACTTTAGCGTGTGGTTTTAAAATTAGAATGTGAGATTTTAAAAAATCATTAGGTTTTGTACCATAAGCATATTCTTCTTCTTTGTATCGCGCATTCCAAAAATTTGAATCCATTTTTATTTTTTTTCAGTTGAACAAGTGTTAACGCCAATGAATGTATTAAGTGGGCAAAAACTAATTAAACTTGTTAATAAGAACACACTTGATACTACTAATAGGATAATTCCCAATGTGCCAGAAATAATATGTGTTAAAAATAAAATGCTTATTACGGCTGCAATAAATAATCTAATTATTTTATCGATACTGCCCATATTCTTTTTCATAATCTTTATATTAAAAGTATTTATGTAAAATTAAATGTATGTTTTTGATAAAGATGTAACAATTGTTACTTAGTAGTTGCTTCGATAACTTTTGGTTTAAACATATTAAATAAAAAACCTCCTAGTACTGCAAAATAAATTGTGCTTATATATGGATTTGATGAAATCATGCAAGTTCCATTACTGCAACCAACTTGTTTATAATAGATATAACCAGCAATTCCACCAATAATTGAACCAATGATGCTTAATAAGTTTTTATGCAACCACTTCTTCATATTCAACATCTGTTATTTGTTTTTTAGAATTTGTTTTTTTTGAATCAGTTGCACAACCACTTGTTCCGCAACAGCCAACATTTAATAAAGCCATTCCACCAATTGCAATTCCAAGTATGCCTAGTATTATATCTCTAGTAATAAAACCTTGAATAATAGCGCCTCCTCCGAAAATAAATCGAAGAATGCGCATTAAATTCCAATTTTTTAAAAAGTTCATCTTAGTTAGCACTACAAGTTACATTTTGCCAAGGACCCAAATTTTCAATTTCTTTTGTGTATCCTGCAGCTTGTAATTGTGCCTTAGCAATGCCAGCACGATTGCCACTTCTACAAACTATAATTACTTTGTCAAATTTTTTCAATTCTTCTATTTTACTTTCGAATTGATCTAATGGGTAGTTTACTGAGCAGTCTGCGTGCCCGTCACCATTCCATTCTTCAACGGTTCTTACATCTACAATTATTTCGTTTGTTGTTGTTTGTGTTGTTTTTGAATTTTCCATTTTGCTTGTTTTTTTTGTTTGTGAATCACATTGTGTTAATGTAAATACTAATAGAAAGGTTATTATTATTGAATTTAAATGTTTCATGATTATTTTTTTTAAGAGCGACTTAAAAAGTCGCTCTTTGTATTATGATTGTTGTAATTTGCTTTGACAAACAAAATCTGTTTTAGAAACACCAGCTTCAGCAATAGATTTGAATCCACCTTCAATTTCTTTAAAATTATGAACACCACGAGCTTTAAGAATACTTGCAGCAATCATACTTCTATAACCACCTGCACAATGAACATAAAATGGTTTTTCATCATTCATTTCTGCAAACCAACCATTAATTTGGTCTAATGGCTTGTTATAAGATTCTTCAACGTGCTCAGCTCTGTATTCGCTTTCTCTTCTTACATCTATCACTGTATCCGTTTTCACGTCTAGCTCTTTTGCAAATTGAGTAGCTGTAATTCTATTTACCGTATCAATTTCTTTACCTGCTACTTTCCAGCTTTCAAAGCCACCTTTTAAATGACCGATAACATGATCAAATCCAACACGACTTAAACGAGTTACTGTTTCTTCTTCTTGTCCTATTTCAGTAATTAATAAAATTGGTTGATTAACATCTTTTATTAAAGCACCAACCCATGGAGCAAAATCACCATTAATTCCAATGTTTATAGAACGAGGAATAAATCCTTTTGAAAATTCACTGGCATTTCTTGTATCTAACACAATAGCATCTGTTGTGTCGGCTGCTGCTTCAAATTCGGTAGCTGTTAATGTTCTCATTCCATTATGTAATACAGTTTCAAAACTTTCGTATCCTTTTTTGTTCATCGCTACATTCATTCCAAAATATCCTGGAGGTGGTAATAAACCGTCAGTAACTGCTTTCACAAATTCATCTTTGTTTGGTTGATTTAAAGCGTAGTTTACTTTTTTCTGATTACCTAAAGTATCAACCGTTTCTTTCATCATATTTTTACCACAAGCACTACCTGCGCCATGAGCAGGATAAACAATCACATCATCTGCCAATGGCATAATTTTAGTTGTTAGTGAATCATACAATAATCCAGCTAATTCATCTTGTGTCATTGAGGCAGCTTTTTGGGCTAAATCAGGACGACCAACATCACCTAAAAATAATGTATCGCCACTAAATAATGAATGGTTTTTTCCGTTTTCGTCAATTAATAAGAAGCATGAACTCTCCATAGTATGCCCAGGAGTATGTAAGACTTTAATAGTGATGTTCCCAATTTTAAATTCTTGGCCATCTGTAGCAATTGTTGCTTCAAATTCAGTTTTTGCAGTTGGTCCGTATACAATTTCAGCACCTGTACTTTTACTTAAATCTAAATGACCTGAAACAAAATCGGCATGGAAATGTGTTTCAAACACATATTTAATTTTTACATGATCTTTTTTTGCACGATCTAAGTAGGGTTGCACTTCTCTTAATGGATCAATTATGGCAGCTTCTCCATTTGATGTAATGTAATAAGCGCCTTGCGCTAAACATCCAGTATAAATTTGTTCTATTTTCATGATTTTTTTTTATTTTTTTATTTTATTTGTTTTATTTTTTATTTTAAAAGTGTTTCTTTAATGATGATATAAATTCCCATTAATAATACAAACCATCCAAAGATTGGTTTTAGTTTAGCTCCATCAATTTTTTTAGATAAGTAAATTCCAATAAAGATGCCCGCAGTTGCAAAAGCTGAGATCATTGCTAATAAAGTCCAATTAATAACTTCATCGCCACCTTCACCAAAAAAACCAATTAATGATTTGGCTGCTATAATTACTAATGATGTCCCGACAGCTTCTTTCATAGGTAATTTAGATAGAAGAACTAAGGCTGGAATAATTAAAAATCCACCACCGGCACCTACTAATCCAGTCACTAATCCAACAATAGCACCTTCTATTAAAATAACGGGATAGTTGAATTTTTGTGGACCTAAATCTTCTTTTGTAGTATTTTTATTTTTTTTAATCATACTATATGAAGCAGCTATCATTAATATGGCAAATAAAAGCAACATTAAAATGCTTTTGGTTACCATAAAATCACCAATCGAAAAAACTTCTTTTGGAATGGCTGGAACAACATAAGCTCTGGTTAAAAATACAGCTACAATGGATGGAATTCCAAAAACCACAGCTGTTTTGATATTAACCAATCCCTTTCTAAAATATCCAACTGAACCAACGGCGCTTGTAAATCCAACAATAAATAACGAATAAGATGTTGCTATGACAGCATCAACACCAAACATGTATACAAGCACAGGTACTGTTAAAATACTGCCTCCACTTCCAATTAATCCTAATGATATTCCAATTAAAATAGATGAGATGTAACCAATTAATTCCATAATAGTATATTTTTTGTTTAAATTTCTGATACAAAAGTAATATGATAAAAATCATTTTACGGTTACATTTGTTACATTCATTTTATTAATCAATATTACACAGAGTTTTTTAATTATTTGGAAGGTTAGGCCTGTTTTTTTTTTGAGAATTTTTTATTTTAATTCACTACATTTGATTAGTTGAAAAAGTTTATATCTATATGCTTATTATCAATTTATTTGATTTCATTAACTGAATTAAGTCAGTTAATGAAATTACCTTTATTGATTGAACATTTCTCTGAACATAAACAGAAAGATGGAGATATGTCTTTATGGAAATTTTTATCAATGCATTATGCTCAAAACACCACGCATGATGCGGATTATGAAAAAGACATGAAATTGCCTTTTAAATCACATGACGGTTGTATAAATACCATTGTTTCTGAATCTGTTCCAAGTAGTTTTTATTTCTTCTCTTCCAAACCTGTATTCTCGCATAACAATGCCTATTCAAATTATACAGAACAGTTTTTAACTTCAGCTTATCTTTCTTCTATTTGGCAACCGCCAAAATCTTGTTAATTTATTTATAGTTTTTTTAATTTTCATAAATGCGAATCGTATTTGTGGTTACTAAATGTTGACATTTAACAATACATAATTATGCTAAATAAAATCATTGAATTTTCTATTAAGAATAAATTAATCATCGGGCTTTTTGTAATAGGCCTTTTGGGTTATGGTGTTTATGAGGTAACTAAATTACCAATTGATGCTGTACCAGATATTACAAATAATCAAGTTCAAGTTATTACCATTGCGCCTTCTTTTGGAGCAACAGATATTGAACGTTTGATAACATTTCCAATTGAACAAGTTAACAATAACATTTCTGGCCTAAAAGAAATTCGAAGTTTCTCACGTTTTGGATTATCATTAGTAACAATTGTATTCGAAGATGAAACTGATATTTATTGGGCACGCCAGCAAGTGGGTGAACGTTTACAAAAAATACAATCTCAAATTCCTCAAGGTATTGGTAATCCCGAACTAGGTCCAGTGTCAACAGGTTTGGGCGAAATATACCAATATGTATTACGAGTAAAAGAAGATTCTCCAAAAAAATATGATGAAACAGAATTAAGAACCATTCAGGATTGGATTGTTCGTCGCCAACTTTTAGGCGTTAAAGGTGTGGCTGAAGTGAGCAGTTTTGGTGGTAAATTAAAACAGTTTGAAATAGCTGTTAATCCTAATAAATTACAATCTTATAACATTACCATACAAGATGTTTTTACAGCGTTGGAAAAAAATAATCAAAATACAGGTGGATCATATATTGAAAAAGGTCCAACTGTTTTATTTATAAGAAGTGAAGGTTTAATTGGAAGTGAAGAAGACATTAAAAACATTTCAATTAAAGCTACTGCAAATGGCACGCCTTTATTTATGAGAGATGTGGCAGAAGTTAAAATTGGTTACGCTAAACGTTATGGTACAATGTGTTATAATGATATAGGAGAAGTTTCTGGTGCAGTTGTCATGATGATGAAAGGTGCAAATAGTAGCGACGTTATTAAAAATGTAAAAGAGCGTGTAGTTCAAATTCAAAAAACATTACCCGAAGGTGTTGTGATTGAACCTTTTTTAGACAGAACAAAAATGGTTAATAATGCCATTGGAACGATTGAGAAAAACTTAATGGAAGGAGCGTTAATCGTCATTTTTGTTTTAGTTTTATTTTTAGGGAATTTTAGAGCTGGTTTATTAGTGGCTTCTGTGATTCCATTAGCTATGTTATTTGCAATTATATTAATGAACGCTTTTGGTGTTAGTGGAAACTTAATGAGTTTGGGAGCATTGGATTTTGGTTTGATTGTAGATGGTGCAGTTATTATTGTTGAAGCTGTCATGCATCAACTCACACACAGTAAAAAATTTAAAGATATTTCTCAGCTCAACCAAGAGCAAATGGATAGCGAGGTAAAAGTCTCTGCCAGTATAATGATGAATAGCGCTGTATTTGGACAGGTTATTATTTTAGTAGTTTACTTGCCTATTTTTACATTACAAGGCATTGAAGGCAAAATGTTTAAACCTATGGCACAGACGGTTGCATTTGCGTTGTTAGGAGCATTTATTTTATCCTTAACGTATATACCAATGATGAGTGCTTTGTTTTTAAGTAAACAAACGAAACATAAACCAAATTTCTCAGATAAATTAATGAATACTATGGAGCGTGTTTATCAGAATGCTTTAAGTAAAGTGTTAGCGTATCCTAAATTAATTTTAACGGTAGTTACTGTGTTGTTTATTTCAGCAATGATTACTTTAACTTTTTTAGGTGGTGAATTTATTCCTGCATTGGAAGAAGGCGATTTTGCTGTAGAAGCAAGAGTTTTAACAGGAAGTAATTTAAATACAACTATTGAAAATACGCAAAAAGCAGCTCATATTTTAAAAACACAATTTCCTGAAGTTGAAAAAGTAGTCACAAAAATTGGAAGTGGTGAAGTGCCAACAGATCCAATGCCCATGGAAGCTGCGGATATGATGGTGATTTTAAAAGATAAATCTGAATGGACATCAGCTAAAACATTTAATGAATTATCTGAAAAAATGGGAAAAGCAGTTTCTGAAGTACCAGGGTTAACGACTAGCTTTCAATATCCAGTTCAAATGCGTTTTAACGAATTAATGACTGGTGCAAAGCAGGATGTCGTATGTAAAATATTTGGAGAGAATTTAGATACACTTTCCGCTTATGCCGAAATATTAGGTAAACTAATTAGTGGTGTAGAAGGAGCAAAAAATTTATATGTTGAAGCTGTAACAGGTATGCCAGAAGTATTAATTGAGTATAATCGCGATGCTATTGCGCAATATAACTTAAGTATTTCAGATGTCAATAAAGTGGTTAATACGGCATTCGCGGGTCAAAGTACAGGTTTACTTTTCGAAGGAGAAAAGCGTTTCGATATCGTGGTTCGTTTAGAATCAGATAGGCGAAATAATTTAGAGGATGTGAAAAATCTTTTAATACCAACTTCCAATGGTACGCAAATTCCATTGTATCAATTAGCTAAAGTTGAAATTAAGAATGGCCCAAATCAAATACAACGTGAAGATGCTAAGCGAAGAATCATTGTAGGTTTTAATATTAGAGACAGAGATGTTCAAACTATTGTAAATGAACTTCAACAAAAAGTAGAAATACACATAAAATTTCCAGCCGGTTATTATGTAACGTATGGAGGTGCTTTCGAAAATTTAAATGCGGCTAAACAACGTTTGATGATTGCTGTGCCAGTTTCTTTAGTTCTTATTTTTATATTATTGTTTTTCGCATTCAATTCTGTTAAACAAGGATTATTAATTTATTCGGCTATTCCACTTTCTGCTATTGGTGGTATTTTCTTTCTCGCTTTGCGTGGAATGCCTTTTAGTATCAGTGCAGGCGTTGGATTTATTGCCTTATTTGGGGTTGCTGTTTTAAATGGCATTG
>JBIISW010000100.1:0-9211 GCA_044340865.1 Bacteroidia bacterium
AACTTACTGCGGTGTTTGTACATCCTGCTGCGCTTGTTCCTGTTACCGTATAAGATGAATTTGCTGTTGGATTGACAGTTGCTGAACCGCCTGTATACACATACGTGGATGCGCCTGATGGAATCATGGTGAATGATGTTCCATTACAAATAGAGCCTGAATTAACTGCTACTGTTGGATTGGCATTAACTGTTACTGTTGCAACAGCTGTGTTTGTGCAACCTGATGTTGTTCCTGTTACTGTGTAAGAAGTTGTTGAACTTGGACTTACAATTGCTGCACCTCCTGTATACACATACGTGGATGCTCCAGATGCAGACATAGTAAATGATTTACCTGCACAGATAGACCCTGAATTGACTGCTACGGTTGGAGTGGCATTAACAGTAATGGCACCTGAAGTAGTTGTTGTAATTGTTCCGCCTGTTGAACTTGTTATTGTACAATAATAATATCTGGTCCCAACTAAACTTGTTGGTGGTGTATATGAATTACTTGTTGCTGAAGTTGCAGTAGTAGCAACAATGGTACCTCCAGTGGTGCTATTAAGCGTATTGCTATACCACGTGTAACCTGTAACAGAACCTGAATTAACTGATACACTCGCTGTTAAAGGAGCAACCGTTGCATTAGCACAGGCATTAACCGTTAGAGTTGAAGGTTGCGTATTGATGAACAAGCCTTGTTGCACACAAATGTAAAGAACTTTTGTTGCGTAAGAACCTGCATTACCAGTAAATGTCCAATCAGGATGAGGGCCTGACGTGGCATTACCAATTCCTAAATCATCGTTTCCTCCACCAGAAAAAGAATTATAGGCAAAAATAGTTTGTGCAGCTCCAAAATTATGAACTTGAAAAGAGCCATAACATTGAGAACCAACGCTTCTATCATCATTAAAATCATAGTTACCGCTATTACCACCTATAGACCCTAAGCCTAAACCTGTGCCGTAGCAATCAGGCCACATTTCAATGTTACCATTAATCCCAGTTGCACTAGTTACTCCCGATCCAACACTTGAAAACACATTCATCCCTGTAACTTGTTGTTGAAAGACGATACCAGATCCTATAACTGGTATACCAAGTTGTGCGTTCGTCGTATTAAATTTATTCATCGATACCCAAACCCACTTGGCATCTAACTGCATAAAATAAGCAACACGATTGTAATTTAAGCCAGTCAACCCTGAATTATTTATGGCATAAGTAATAGCCGAACTACTCATATCATTAGGAATATTAAACTGATACATGACACCATATTGAGCAGCCTCTGGAACATTGCTAGTTGCCAACGATGGTGGAGATGGTAACTGAGCATATGATTTAAATAGCATCAAATTAAAAATTACAATAAGACTACTTGTCAAAAGTAAAGATTTTTTCATTTTTATAACGTTTTAGATTTTTTACAAAAGTAACCCTTAAGTACCTATAAAAATGAACTATTCGGCGAATAAGCCGATTCCGTCGGTGAAAAATAAAAAAAACAATGTTCTTCGTCGTTTGATAACAATTTGTATACCTATGAAAATAGAATAATTAGTTTCCTAATAATGGCTTAGTGTCAGATGATTTAGCATCAAGTGCATCTCTCAATCCATTTCCAACAAGCATAAACGCTAAAACTAAAATCATAATGGCAATGCCTGGAACAAAAGCTAAATAAGCAGAATCTACCAAAACATATCCTCTATGCATATTAATCATTTCTCCCCAAGATGGCGTTGGCGGTTGTGCACCAATTCCTAAAAAACTTAATCCTGCTTCCGTTAAAATAGCGGCGGCAAAATTAGAAGCGGCAATAACAATAACAGGGCCCATTACATTTGGCAAAATATGTTTAATAATAATTCGGCTATTCTTAAAGCCTAACGCTCTGCCTGCTTCCACAAATTCTTTTTCGCGAATACTTAAAATTTGGCCTCTTATTAACCTAGCTACATCAACCCACATCGTTAATCCCACGGCAATGAATACTTGAACAATCCCTTTTCCCAGCACTAAAGTAATGGCAATAACTAAAAGCAATGTTGGGATAGACCAAACAACGGATATAATCCACATAATCACATCGTCAATCCAACCTCTAAAATAGCCTGCCATAGCACCTAATAATACCCCAATTAAAATGGAAATAATGACGGAAATAAATCCAACAGCCAACGAAATACGTGTTCCAATCATGAGTCGACTCAATAAATCTCTTCCTGCTAAATCTGTTCCAAGTGCAAATCGTTTTTCAATGAGTAAATTTTCTTTAATGTGATTTTGCAATTCGCGAATCGTCAATGTTAATTTCTCGCCCGTATTTAATTTATAAAATGTAATGGTGTTTGCTAAACTATCATTCAAAACTGGCAAGTTAGCATTAAGGTCATAAACAACATCCGCTAAATTATATTTAGTTATTGTACCATCATTACTTTGTTCGTTGCCAGTGTATTCTTCCACTACGGCATCAAATCCCTCAAAGTTTATAGAATAATAAGGAATCGAACTGTAATCGCTCACCTCTCCAAAAAGCATTTTAGAAAAAAAAGAACCTTGGTGTGTGGCCTCATTTTTTTTAATCAGTAACATCCCAATTTTAAATCCTGGCTTTTTAATATGTAATTCAGGTTTTTGATCATTAGCAAAGGGTGTAGAATCTGGAGTGATTAAGTAACCGCATATTGATATAATGGTAGCGATTAAAATTAAGCTCAAGCCAAACATACCAAGTTTGTTTTTCTTAAACTTTCGCCACGTTTGTTTTGATAGCGATTCGGATTGATGGTCGTTATATGTTGATGAGTCTTTCAATTAATTTATTTTGATTCCTTTCCAATAAGGTTTAAAAAATAAAGCGCCTAAAGCCACAACAACAGCATACATCCAATACACACATTCGAAAGGCATTAAAAAAGCTACATATTTTTTCTTCCCTATAAAATATGAAGCTAAAAATAACAACAAAAAATCAAACATCAACTTAATAAGCGCAAAAATACCTAAATAATACATGTTGACATTTTTCCATATAATAGCAAACACACACGCAATAAAAATAAGGTTAGCAAATACAATGACACTCCCCATGAATACATTTATCCAATTTGGATTTTGAGTGGACTTATTAGCCCACCTTAAACGCTGGGTAATAAAATCAGACATCGTAGTCATTGGTTTCGTTTTTACAATACACTCTACTTGATGAGCATATCGAATAAACTGAATTCCTAATTTTTTAAAATCCTCTAACAAAAAAATATCTTCTCCAGACGACATTGCTATATGACTGGCATATCCATTAACTTTTTCAAATCCTTTTTTAGTAAATGCTAAATTAGCGCCATTACATAAAAAAGGTTTTTGAAGCATGCAATATCCAGCTGCGATGCCAGCTAAAGCCATATTTTCAGTAGTTTGAAAAGCTGCTAATGCACTATTATTTTCACTAAAATCAATAGGCATAATCAACATGTTTGTTTCTTTATTTTGAAATTCAAAAGCAATATGATGCAGCCAGTGCGTGTCCCTATAAATAACATCGGCGTCTGTTGTAACAATAATTGAGCCTTTTGCCATGCTAATTCCTTCACTGATATTTGTTTTTTTTCCTTTATGATTAAATTGTTTTTTTAAGAAAAATTGTATTTCCGTTTTTTTTAATACCGCATCAAACGCTTCGTATGAAAAATCCAACGATGCATCATCTATCACAATGAGTTCAAAATGCTGTTTCGGGTAGCATTGTTTTTCTATTTGTTTAACAAACTCTTCTGCATTATTTTTTTCATTTCGAATAGATACGATAATTGAAATAAACGGATATGTAGTTAAGTTGACCTCTTGTAAAAGTTGCTTATGCATCAATATTAAGCCATAGATAGCTTTTATTATTAAAAAACTATACAGTAAAATAACAACCGCAAAAAAAATTAAATCAAATGCCATTCTTTATGTTAAAATTAATTTTTGCCTTTAAGATGATAAGGTAGCCTATTATGCTAGGCAATACCACGTTAATGAACCACAAGAGTGTGGCAGACAAAACAACTGAAATATAGCTGTCATTTACCTGATTAAATACAAATAATGCAATAGCAGCACGAATTGCAGGCTCAATAAAACTAATCATTGGAATTAAACTCGTTAACATAAAATACACTGCAATACTCGAAGCCATTTGCATAACAGGCATTGGTAAAGACAAAACACGATAAACTAAATAAAATTGAAACGAAAAAACAAAATACCTCAACATGGATAAAACAACTAACTTTAATAATAACATTTTTGAAAATGACAACTGTTGTGTTGAATCAGAAAACTTAAACCATTTGATAAACTTTAATTTTCGCTGAATGGTAGATACATTTAAAATAGCTAAGCAAAAAAATATAATCAGTACAATGCCGAAAACAATGATGCTATAAACCAACTGAGCAGATGAATGCACTAACTGAAATTTATACGCTATAGCAGATATCCCCACTAACACTGTAATTAACATTTGAAACATCCCGTTTATAAAATGTAAAATAGTGACACTTGGTTTATTTTCAGATTTAAAAAAATATATTTTTCCCAGAAATTCCATAGCTCTTCCAGGAGCAATGTTTCCCAAACAAATCCCCATAAACACAGATTTTAAGGCCGTTGTATATGGAATAGATTCAACTTGCTGTGTAACTAATTTCCACTTATAACTTTCGATGCCCCAATTTATGGGCATTAAAAAAAAGGATGCCACTAACACAAAAATAATTAATGGTTGATGTAACCAAGATAACAGTTGTGTTGATAATTCGGGGATTTGAGACAAGCGACTATAAATCACATAAAAACTAATCAACCCAATGATGAGTTTAATGCTAAACGAAATTATGTTTTTTGCTTTAATAAGTTGAGTGTTTAATAAAAAAATTAAATTTACACAATAATGGCAATTAACGATAGAATAATACTTGGTATAGACCCTGGCACCATTGTGATGGGATATGGTA
Source organism: Bacteroidia bacterium (assembly GCA_044340865.1). Classification (GTDB taxonomy): domain Bacteria; phylum Bacteroidota; class Bacteroidia; order B-17B0; family Aurantibacillaceae; genus UBA4416. The sequence continues at coordinate 4,997 of JBIISW010000100.1, forward strand.
TTATTCACATACAAAATAGCGCCTTAACTTTAGTAGCACTTGGCGTTATTAAATTAGATAAACTTGAAGATCATTCAGATCGATTAAAGAAAATATTTGAAAGAGTGGTAGGTCTGATTGAAGAATATAAACCTGACGAACTCGCTATTGAAGCTCCTTTTTTTGGCAAAAACGTGCAATCGATGTTAAAATTAGGTAGAGCGCAAGGTGTGGCTATCGCTGCAGCCCTTTCTAAAAACATACCAATGGTTGAATACTCTCCAAAAAAAATAAAAATGAGCGTAACTGGTAATGGCAATGCAAGCAAAGAACAAGTGTCTGCAATGCTTCATAATTTATTAAAATTTGAAAACACTGATGGTTATTTAGATGCAACAGATGCATTGGCAGCTGCAGTTTGCCATTATTTTCAAAATACAAAAGCAAAAAATGGGAGTAAAAAAAGGTATTCGGGCTGGGATACTTTTTTGAAAGATAATCCAAACAGAAAAGTTTAATGTCTAATTTCTAAAACAAATTCGTTCAAAAATAATTGCGGAATTAAACGGATTTAAAATTAAAAGCTATTCGTAATTTATTAAATTTGTAAAAAGCCTCTTTATTTTGTCGGATACCAAAAATACACTTCTATTAAAACTTGATGAATTTATACGCAAGTATTATAAGAACCAGCTGTTAAAAGGGCTCATCTATTCTGTAGCTTTAATTTTAGCAGCATTCTTATTTTTGGTATTAGCAGAATATTACATTCATTTTGAGACTACCGTTCGAACACTGTTATTCTACTCATTTATATTAATCAGTAGTTTAACACTTACAACATACATTATAATTCCTGTCTTAAAATTAAATCATTTCGGAAAAATTATTTCATATGAGGAAGCCGCTCACATCATAGGGAAACACTTTTCAAACATCAGTGATAAATTAATTAATACACTTCAACTACAGCGTCATTCAGGTTCTATATTATCAATAGACCTTTTAAACGCAAGCATAAATCAAAAAATGGAAGAGCTAAAACCAATTCCATTCTCATCAGCCATTAATTTATATCATAATAAAAAATACGTCAAATATGCCTTGCCTCCATTGTTTTTATTCGTTCTGATTTTCAGCATAAAACCAAGCATCATAACAGTAGGCACAGAACATCTTTTGTTTCACCAAACTCAATTTGAGGCACTAGCACCTTTTAAATTTTTTGTAACCAACAAAAACCTCGCTGCAATACAACAACAAGATTACGATTTACAATTAGAGCTAAAAGGTGACGAAATTCCGAATGAAGTGTTAATTGTCATAGATGGGGTTGAACATCATATGGAAAAAATAGACAAGCTCCATTACAATTACACATTTAAGAATGTGCAAAAAAGCATGATGTTTAATTTCAATGCTGTGGGCTTTAACTCTAAATCATATGAACTAATTGTACTCCCAAAACCGATATTAGTAACATTTAAGACTCTACTCATTTATCCTTCGTACCTCAACAAAAAAAACGAAACCATTGAAAACGTTGGTGATTTTCAAATTCCTCAAGGCACAGAGCTGAAATGGACATTTATAACTAAAAACACAGAAACCGTTTGCCTTCATTTTTCTGATAGCCTTTTTCAATTAAAAAAAACAAATGAAAATGAATTTTCTTTTTCAAACAGAGTTTTGCAAACAACTTCCTATTATATAAAGACTAAAAACAACTTCATTAAACAATCTTTAGATTCAATTACATATGCCATCACTGTCATTCCTGATCAGATTCCGCACATAGATGTTACAGAAAAAACAGACTCAATTAATACAAAACAAATTTATTTTTCGGGAACAATAAAAGATGATTATGGATTTTCTAAACTCGTATTTAAATCCGCGCACATTGGAAAAGATAGCCTCGGAAATCCTTTTGAAAAACAAAGTGAATTGCCTTTAAATATCAATAAGCAAAACACCATTCAATCTTATTTTTATTTTATCAATACTTCTCAATTTAATTTACATCCAGGCGATGAGCTACATTATTATTTTGAAGTGTGGGATAATGATGCAGTAAATGGGTCTAAATCAGCTAAAACAGAGACTGTATTATTTAAAGCGCCAAGCATAGATGATATGATTCAACAAGCTGAAAAAAATAATTCAGAAATTAAAAAAGACATCCGTGATGAGATTAAAAAAGCCAAGGATTTACAAAAAGAAATGGCTGATTTTACAAAAAAATTAACTGAAAAAAAAGAAATGGGTTATGAAGAAAAAAAGAAATTAGAAGACATTTTAAAAAAACAAAATGAATTAAAAAATAAAATCGAACAAACTAAACAAGAACAACAATTAAATACCAAAAATCAAGAAGAACTGAATAAAGACAATGAATCTATTTTAGAAAAACAAAAGCAACTAGAAGAATTGTTTGAAAACATTATGACTCCAGATATGAAAAAACTATTTGACGAGTTAAATAAACTCCTTGAAAAATTAGATAAAAATCAAGTGCAAGAAAAATTAGACGAACTAAAAGTTGCAACAAAAGATATAGAAAAAGAATTAGACAGAACGCTTGAAGCATTTAAGCAAATGGAGGTAGAACAAAAAATGCAACAAACCATTGATAAATTAGACAAATTGCAATCCAAACAGGAGGATTTGAAAAAAGAAACAGAAGATTCGAAAAATCAAAACAAAGAAGAAGTTAAAGGTCCGGATGATTCCAAGAAATCGCTAGAAGAAAAACAAAACGACTTATCAAAACAATTTGATGATATTAAAAAAGAGGTGAAAGAATTAGAGCAAAAAAATGAAGCGCTAGAAGAAAAAAATAATATCCCAAAAACAACTGATAAACAAAATGAAATATCTAACGATATGAAAAAAAGTGCTGATGCCTTGAATAAAAAAAATAAAAAAGAATCAGCTGAATCTCAAAAAGAAGCAAGTAAGGATATCCAAGACATGAAAGATGATTTGCAGAAATCGATGGATGAGATGGAAAAAGAAGAGCAAGAAGAAGATATGCAAGCGTTAAGACAACTGTTAGAAAATTTGCTCAATCTATCTTTTGCTCAAGAAAATTTAATGGCAACACTTTCTAAAATAAAACCAGAAAATCCTCAGTACTTAGATATTCCAAAAAAACAAAGAAAACTACAAGACGATTCTAAACTCATTGAAGATAGCTTGTTTTCATTAAGTAAAAGAAATCCAAGTATTTCCGCAACTGTAAATCGCGAAATATCGTCCATTATTTTAAACATGCGAAAAACTGTCGGCTCATTAGAAGAAAGGCAACAAATTGAAGCACAAACTCGCATGCAATATTCTATGACCTCTATTAACAACTTAGCGTTGTTATTAAATGAATCGCTCGAACAGATGCAGCAAAAAGCAAAAGATGGTAAAAAAGATGGCTCAGGAAAATGTAAAAAACCGGGAAAAGGTGCTAAACCATCAAGTAAGCCAGGATCTAAGCCAAGCATGCAAAGTATGAAGCAAATGCAAGAACAACTCAACAAACAAATTGAAGAGCTAAAAAAAGCTTTAGAAAAAGGTCAAAAACCAGGAGGAGAAAAGCCAGGGAACAAACCAGGTGGTAAAAAACCAGGAGAAAAAGGCGGGCAAGGTGGAATGGGAGGACAAGGACAGGATGGTTCACAAGGTTTGCCAAGCCTGAATCAACAATTAGCAAAAACAGCTGCGCAACAAGAAGCCTTACGCAGGCAAATGCAACAAATGCTTGACAAAATAAAAAAAGAGGGCGGAAATAATCCCGGCGGAAATATTGCGGATATGATGGAACAGACAGAAAGAGACATCGTCAACAAGCAAATTACACAAGAAACAATGAAGCGACAACAAGATATTTTAACCAAACTTTTAGAAAGCGATAAAGCAGAGAGAGAAAGAGAGCAAGATGAAAAAAGAAAAAGTAATGAAGCTAAAAATCAAAATTTAAGTAACCCTAAAGCATTTTTAGAGTATAAAAGGCTAAAAGAAAAAGAAATGGAGTTATTAAACACGCTTCCACCAAATTTAACACCTTACTATAAAGAAAAAGTTAATACTTATTTTAAAAACGTTACAAAATGATTAATACAGAAGTAGAAAAACTAAAGATTGCATCGTCAGTAGACAATATTGCTTTAGTAGAACAATTAGTGGATAAAGTGTGCGAAAAATATAATGTTAATGAAGACAACTACGGAACCATATTAGTGG
>JBIISW010000258.1:0-2514 GCA_044340865.1 Bacteroidia bacterium
TTGAAGTATAAAAAAAGTAAACAATTGAGTTACAAGTTTGGTTTTTATCAAAACTTTGAATTATTTGGACCTTTGTTTGTTCCTATGTTTGGGTTTTATTATTTAAGTCCAAATAAAAAATTAGAAGCTAATGTTTTTTTACCATTACAACTTGATGTGAATTACAAATTATCACATCGTATTTTTGGAGGAATCAATTTTAATGGCTTGATAAGAACGTATCATCTTACAGATATCAATTCGAGTTATAAAAGCAGCTATTTGAACCGTTCAACAAATGATGTTTACGCTTATGTAAAAATGAATGTAACTAAAAATATTAGTTTTCAAACAAAAGTAGGTTATTCAATGGCACGAAAATTTGTTGTGTATGGCGACGGTGATAGAATAGCGTTTGCCTTACCTGCCACCTATATTGGTGATCATCGAACACCTTTAAATACAAAGTTCTGCAACGGGTTATTATTTCAAATTAGTTTTCTATATAGAATCCACTTGTTAGATTAGCAGAAATATTCTCATAGTTAGTTAAACTATTTTCATTAAAATGATGAATTGTTTAATAACTCATCATTTTCTTTTACAAAAAATCCACGTTCAGTTTGGTTCATAAAATGAATCATAGCCAAAGCTACTTGCACATCATAAATAGCTCTGTATTTTTTAGGAATTAAAAATGAAAGTGAAATCATGAAAAATTTTACAATAAGTTCACCGACTCTAAACTCTTTACGATTTCCTAAAAGTAAAGAAGGACGAATGATATAGGTAGAATCAAAGCCAATTGATTTAATGGCTTCTTCCATTTCTCCTTTTGTTTTATTATAAAATATGTTAGAATGTTTATCTGCGCCCATTGAAGAAACAACAGCAAAATGATTGATTCCATTTTCTTTTGCTGCTTTCGCAACATTCACAACATAATCTAAGTCTACCTTACGAAATGCGTCTTTGCTGCCCGCTGTTTTTATAGTTGTACCTAAACAACAAAATAAATCATCACCTTTTAAGAGTGTATTATCAATCTCATCATAATTAAAAATGTGTTGTTTTAATTTGGGATGGTTGATGTTTAAAGTTTTTCTAACTAAAATAATGACTGTTGAATACGCATCATCTTTTAATAAGTATTCAGTTACTTTTTTTCCAATTAATCCAGTTGCTCCTAATACGATGGCTGTTTTCATTTTTTTAATTTTGACATTTACTCAATTTCAATTTTATCAATTTCTTTCATTAATTTGTCTGTTTCCGATAAGGCAACGATAATTTTCTGATAATGTAAAATGTCATCAAACTCTAGTTTACGGTCTTTGCGGTCTTTGAGCCATTTTTGAGCGGGTTGATAACCACCAATATAAAAGTTCCAAGCAACTTCTGGAACATTATCAAAATACTGAGTTTCATTAATATAAACTTTACCCTTAGTAATTGTTTGATATTCAAATTCGGGTTCGTGAAACTGTTGACTATCATTGCCTCCCAAGTGCGGTTGAGAAAATGAAATATTATCTGTGTGATGTTGCGTTGAAATAGTATCAGAGCTATAAAAATTATTGGACGCTACTGTTTCTTTATTTTTTGAACTAGTAGTAGAAACAAACTTAATTTTTCCGACTACATTATTTCCATCAATTGGATATTGCGTGATGTAATTTTCAACTTCCGAGCTTTCTAATAAATGTATTTGTCTTATTTCGCCACCTAATTTTACTAATTGCCAAAATGTTTTTACATCCTTTGGATATGGCACACGAGGGAAATCTATTTTTAAAAACTCTTTATATTTTTCTCTGTAAGTCGGCGAATGCAAAACTGCATAGATGTAATCTAAAATATCAATAGGAGCAAAACTTTTTTTGGATACTGAGCTTGTCGAAGTATCTTTTTCATTAGTAAAACTTAAACCTAATTTATTAGCAATTTCTTTTACAATTTCTAAGTTTAGGTTTGGAATTCTTAAGGTAGTTTCATCAATTGTTTGTTGTGCATTTGTTTCGGGATAAAGGTAGAGGGGGAATAAAGAATTGGAATCGTAAGCACTACATAATTTATGTGCTATAATTTTTTTTGAAATGAAGACACAATTATCTTCTTGATTTATTTTTGGAATTACAAGGCCAATATTTTGACCTTTAATAAAATGTTGCATGATTTTAGGCTGTGGACTGGAAAATAATCCTCTAGACTTTCCTGAATATAATGTAAATCTATCATCGAAGGGACGATATGAGACTAATCTTATTTTTGATTTTTCAGTGTTTTGGACTGCATCATTTTTCGCTGTTAAATAAGTCCAATCTCTTGAATCTTTTTTTCGATTATACTTTACCCGCCAAGCGTTTTCTTCTAATTCAAGTAAATCTTTTATTTTTTTTTGAACATCTAAATCATTAAAGCTAATATTTAATTCATCGTTTGCACTTATAAAACCTACTGTATTTGACTTGAATAAATCTTTTAATTTAATTCCTTTATTATATAAATTCAAACCAGTTTCGTTTTTAGGAACAA
>JBIISW010000101.1:0-9097 GCA_044340865.1 Bacteroidia bacterium
CTGTTACTGTTGGTTTTGGATTAACTGAAACCGTGCAAACTGCTGTGTTGGTGCAACCTGACGCATTGCTTCCTGTTATTGTATAACTTGTTGTTGTTGCTGGACTCACTACTGCAGTCCCACTTGAATACGTATAACTTGTAGCGCCTGTTGGGCTCATTGTGAACGAACTACCTTGACAAATTGAACCACTTGACACTGTTATTGTTGGGTTCGGATTAACTGAAACCGTGCAAACAGCTGTGTTCGTGCATCCTAATGCATTGCTTCCTGTTACTGTATAAATCGTTGTTGTTATCGGACTCACTATTGCAGTTCCGCTTGAATAGGTATAACTTGTTGCGCCTGTTGGGTTCATTGTGAAAGAACTGCCTTGGCATATTGTTCCACTTGGCACTGTTAGGGTAGGAATAGCGTTTTCTATTACTACAACAATTGCTATATCAGGTGGACATGAACCCGAACCAGGAACTGAATATGTATAACTGCCTGGAGCTGCTAAAGTTGGATTGTAGGCGCCAAGATTTCCACTAGTTAATGAAGAAGGTCCAGACCAAGTTCCAGCTGTTGAAACGCCCGTTCCTAATAAACTAAATAAATTTGTAGCTGATCCATTTGCACATATGGTTAATGTGTTATCATTACCTGCAAATGGGCCTGGACCAACATTAATACATTTCACTGTATTGTAAGTACAACTAAAATTATCGACGGCAGTTAAAGTATAACAATACGTTCCCGTTGCAGTAGGTTGAATGGTGGCATTATTTCCGGAAGTGGAAATTATATTTGGTCCAGACCATACTTGCGAAACTATATTAGGTGTAAAAGATGCAGTAGTAGAAGGTATAACATTAAAATTTATATCCCAACCAAACATATAACCATTATCCCAACTTACATTATCCGTTACTTTAATACACCAAGAACCATTTAATGGGCAACCAACTAAACTTGAAAAATTACCATCAGGCGCATAAGTGCCTGGGGCAATGGATGACTGAGCTGGCGATCCCGCTGTTACTGTAGGCCCTGAAACCACTGTTGTTGGAGCTCCCATGGCAAAGCAATAGTTAAATCCTGTTCCTGGACCGGTTGCAGGGTCATCAAGTGGGTTACCCAAATAAGTGCCTCCTCCGCCAGAAGAATATAATTTTAAAGGCACAATGGTGCCGTTTGGACAAATAATTTCTATTTGTAAATCACCTAAATAAGAATGTTCCATATTTAGACAAATATTCTGAATATCAGCTGCAGAAGAAACTAATTGCCCAGGCGAATAACAATTTACATTAATACAAGTTGAGTATGAAACGCCTGAACCATCTGGCAGAAAAGTAGTGCCAGCAATTGGTGGCGTACAATTAATACTAAAAGGTGTCGGTGTTACAGAACCTGTTAAAATAGCTGTTTGACCAAGACAAATAGAGGTAGATGATATAGTTGTAGCAGAAAAAGAAGGCGTAGTAGATACTTGAACGATGACATCTGTTTTATTATAATTGATACATCCTGCCTTTACAATATTTAAATTAACTTTGTAAATACCTGGTGTTGAAAAAGCATGTGAAGCACTTGCACTTGAACTTGCTGGACTTGATGTTCCGTCACCGAAATTCCAGCTATAAGTTGCGCCAGTGCTTGAACCTGAACTAAAGGTGCCACTCCCATTAAACGTAACAGATGAACCTTGACAAATTCTAATTATACCGCCTGCACCAGCTACTGGAGAAGTGCTAACTAAATTAGCAATTATATTTTCGCATGGTGTTATACATGAAATTGAAGCTGCCCAACCCGCATAATTAAAAATGCCGTCAGAAGTAAATCGGAATGTTAAACAACCAGAAGTATTAGTTGTTGTAGCTTGAACTAAACCTGGAGCAACTGCACCAGAATAAACACCTAAACTAGGTGAAGTGGTATTTGGACCATCATATATGTATAAAAAATCATAGCTATTTTCAACCACAAAAGTAGAGAACTGTGCTATCACTTTATTACCAGCAACACCAGGGCAGATAGTAAGTGTACGCGACTGACTTGATCCGTAATTACCTGTAATACCGCCCGAGTCATAAAAATTACCCGAACACATGGTTGTAGTAGTATTACCCGCAGGCATATTTATCGTTTGTGACAAAAAAACAAAGGATTGAAGCAGAAATAAAATTGAAATGAAGTACTTCATAATAAATATATAAAAATGTTTAAAAGGATTAGTTGATGGATTCTCAGATTATTGTGCTTTTATAACAATGAGAAAATCAGTATTATCAATTCGGTAAATAGATGAGGTGTTAGTGAAGAAATTTAAATCATACTTCAACACATTAAACGTTGAAGCATCAAAAACATCATCTCTTTTTAAATCTGGATTATACTTATTTAATAAAGCAACGCTAGATAATTTGGGATATTTATCGTTACCAGATTTTTGCGAAGTAATTATTGATACTCTATTTTCTAATAAATCATTCAATTTAATTAAACGTTCAGGATCGTTTTTGAAAATTTGCTCCGTTTGATTGCCATAGACCTCACTAATTCGTTTGTCGATATCTTGAGCGTTTAGTTTAATGGATACTGTAGACGTAAAAAGTAAAAAAAGTAGAAAATTTCTCATAGAATAATGTTTAACATTCGTATTAAAGATATTAAATGTGGATATTAAATAGTGTAAAAATCACTAATTGAAACAGTCAATTCACTCATTAAAATATTAATTTGACGTAAATATTAAACATTTTAACTACTTATAAATGTAATTAATCGAAATATAATTAAATAAATTAAAGTAAAAAAATTGAAAATATAACTCATTGAAAATAAATAAAAAATAAAAATACCATTCAAATAAAGAGTTTAAGAGAAAAATGTGGCGTTTAGAATATCCTATTTTTACGTATCTAATTACTAAAAAAATAATTTATAATTATACAAAATATAATAATTAATATACTAAAATACATATTTTATAGACTAAAAATAAAATATCGTAAAATGGAATTGTAAGTGGATTATTTATTTATAAACCAAAAATTCTGAAATAGAAAAATCAATATGTGAAAAATTAAGCATAATTCATTAAAAAGAATCTGCTTCAAAATAATCAAAAAAATAATGAATAAACGCTCTTAATAAATCTCAAGAGCTTCAAGAAAGAAAAAATTAAAAACAAAAAAAACTATTGAACGTAGCTCAACTTAAGCATATTCGTTCTTCCTTTTTCTTTCATTGGCATACTAGCTAAATTAATAACTAAATCATCGGCTTTCACAAAATTACCTTCCTTGATATATAGCTTTAAATCATTGATGGTATCATCTGTACTTTCATATTTATCATAATAAAAACCGCGAACACCCCATACTAAACTCAAAGCATTTAACAATGTTTGATTATCTGTAAATATATAGATGTTTGCTTTTGGCCTATGACTACTTAATTTAAACGCGGTATAACCACTATGTGTCATTGATATAATCGCCGTAACTCCAGCTTGTTTTGACATGACACAGGCATTATGACAAATACTATCTGTTATATAGGTAATTGTTTTTAATTCAGGTTTGTGTTCTTTGTAATAGATGCGATCATCATTTTCAATTTCAGTAATAATTCTTCTCATATATTCAATGACTTTCACTGGGTACCTTCCTACAGATGTTTCTGCACTCAACATAACAGCATCAGCTCCATCTAAAACTGCGTTTGCTACGTCATTTACCTCAGCACGTGTTGGCGTATAACTTGTAATCATACTTTCCATCATTTGTGTGGCAATAATAACAGGCTTTGATGCCACTAAACATTTATTAACGATCATTTTTTGCAATAACGGAACTTGTTCCATTGGCATTTCTACTCCTAAATCTCCACGAGCAACCATAACACCATCAGTTACTTCAATAATTTTATCAATTTCTTTGACTGCTTCAGGTTTTTCTATTTTTGCAATAACGCGAGCATGCTTTTTCTTAGAGCGAATAATATCTTTCAATTCAATAATATCTGTAACACTTCTAACAAAAGATAAACCAATCCATTCAAAATTATTTTCTAAGGCAAAATCTAAATCGCGCAAATCTTTTAAAGTTAGACATGGCAATGAAATTTTTGTATTAGGCAAATTCACTCCTTTCTTTGAAGATAAGATACCTCCAGCAATAATAATAGTTCGAACTTCATCTTTTCTATTTGTATCTAATACCTTCAACGTAATTTTCCCATCATCAATTAAAACTAATTCGCCAACAGCTACATCTTGAGGAAATTGTGGATACGTAATAAATATTTTTTCTGCTGTTCCTTCGCATTCTTTAGTAGTAATAGTTATTTCTTGACCATTTACTAAATCAATGGCGTTATCTTTTACTTTTCCAATTCTTAATTTAGGACCTTGCAAATCGCCCAATATTCCAACATTTCGATTTAATTTTTTATTTAAAATTCTAATATTATCAATCACATGCTTAATTGGCTCATAATCTCCGTGTGAAAAATTAATTCGGCAAATATCCAATCCAGCATTAAATAATTCCTCTAGTACATTAATGTTTTCTGTAGATGGCCCCATAGTGGCAACTATCTTCGTTTTGTTATAATTAAATTTCATAAATAGTGTATAATACACGAATGTAATAATTTAGATTTAAAAATGATATTATTAATTTGTTAGGATTTTGATAAATTTGTATCCTATATTTTAATATGCCAAATAAACTTCAAAAATTCGCCGAATTAAATTCATTCGAAAATACATTTGCGTTTCATCATGATATTTTAGAAGATGGGTTTTCCAAAAAAGGAAAATGGCATTCGGAGGTATTTAAAAATAATAACCCCATCGTAGTTGAACTTGGCTGTGGTCGCGGAGAATACACTATTGGCTTATCAACAAATGACACATCTAAAAATTACATTGGAGTAGATGTTAAAGGCAATCGAATTTGGACAGGCGCAAAATTCGCTTTAGAAAATAAAATGAACCATGTTGCTTTTTTAAGAACACGCATCGATTTTATCGACTACTGTTTTGCCGAAAATGAAGTGTCTGAAATTTGGATAACATTTCCTGATCCGCAACCAAAAAAAAATCAAGCGCGGAAACGACTTACAAATCCTGATTATTTTTTAAATAGATATAAACGTATATTAAAACCTGGTGGCATTATTCATTTAAAAACAGATAATACATTTTTTTATGAATACACAATGGATGTGATTAAAGAAAAAAAATTAGAGCTATTATTTGCAACAAACGATTTATATAAAAATTGTCCTAGTGATAGAGAAGAATTAATTAAAATAAAAACCTACTACGAAGGTCTCTTTACTGCAAAAGGAGAAGATATTAAATACTGTTGTTTTAAATTAGATTAAACGTAGTTGTACTATTTAGCCCTATTATACACAGATTTTTACATCAATTCAGAATTGATATGGAAGTATAAACCCAACACTAAAACTAAATGATTATGATGTTAAATTTTATCCATTGGAATCCAAGCCCAGAAATGTTTACAATTCCAGGAATTGACTGGCCAGTTCGTTGGTATGGATTATCATGGGCAATGGCATTTATTGGATGTCACTTTTTCATGAATCGTATTTTTCGCCAAGAAGGAAGAACAGAAAAACAACTTGACACCTTAACCCTTTACATTGTAATAGGAACTATTTTTGGGGCACGTGTGGGACATTGCTTATTTTACGGTTGGGATTACTATTCAGCCAATCCACTCGACATTTTAAAAGTTTGGGAAGGCGGATTAGCAAGTCATGGTGGAGCAATTGGAATCATTGTTGCCATGATTTTATATTGTCTAAAAACAAAAGAAAGTTGGATTTGGTTATTTGATCGATTAGTTGTCGTTGTGCCATTTGCCTCTTTTATGATTCGTTTCGGAAATTTAATGAATTCAGAAATCGTTGGTGAGCCAACTCAAGTGCCTTGGGCTTTTGTTTTTCCAAGCATTGATTTATTACCGCGCCATCCTACTCAAATTTATGAAGCCCTTTATTATATATTTTTATTTTTAATAATGTATGCTTTATGGAAAAATAAACGAGACCAATTTGGAAAAGGATTCATGTTCGGATTATTTTGCGTACTGATGTTTACCTTCCGTTTTTTAATGGAGTTTTTAAAAGAAAATCAAGAAAGTTTTGAAGCTTCGTTACCCATTAATATGGGACAAATACTCAGTATTCCTTTTATAATAATTGGTATCTATATGATTTGGAAATCATTCCAAACAAAACAAAAAGCTTAATTTTTTTGTAACTAGTACTTCGATTATTCGTTATACTAACACAAATCTGTTTAAAACATCGCCTATGGTTTAATTTACACATCCTTTTCTCATTAACTTTGTGTAAATAAAAATCATTCGTATATATGCTTTCATTCATTCTTCAAATTAGCAACACTGTAATGGCTACAGCAGCCGAAACATTGGCTTCAGCGCCAATATCAACAGGTATTGAAACAGTAACAGAGCTTCCACCAAATCAATTATCACTTTTTGAAATGGTTTCAAAAGGCGGTGTAATTATGATTCCTTTAGCATTATTACTGTTGGTTTCATTCTATGTTATGATTGAACGTATTTTGGTTATTTCGAAAGCGGGTAAAAAAAATACAACGCTCATGCCAAGTTTAAAGGACATGATTTCAAATGGAAATTTAGCTAACGCACGCAATTTATGCAAAAGTGTAAATTCACCAGAATCACTCATGATTGAACAAGGCATTTCTCGCATCGGACAAAACATGTTAGAAATTAGAGAGGCCATGAACAAAAAAGCTTCTGCAGAATTATCTCATCTTGAAAAGAATTTAGGAATATTAAATATCATTGGAAGAATTGCTCCTATGTTTGGTTTTATTGGAACAATCATTGGAGTAATTAAAATATTTTATGATATTTCGTTAGCAAAAACAGTTGAAATTGAAGTTATTTCATCTGGTCTATATCAAAAAATGATTACCTCAGGAGGTGGATTAGTTGTCGGTGTTATTGCATTTGTTGGCTACCATTGGATTAATGCCCGAATTGATAAACTATCTCGCCGTATGGAAGAAAGTCAAATTGAATTTTTAGATATATTGAACGAACCAAGTAAGTAAAGCGTTTTTAATGATGAGTTTTAAGTTTTTAATAAAAAAAGCTAAAACCCCCAAACTATTAAACACTAAAAACTAATAATTTAAAACTTTCATTAAAATGAGTTTACGCAAAAAAGCACATAGAGACGCCGAAGTAAGCACTGATTCGCTAAGCGATATCATGTTCTTTTTGATGCTGTTTTTTTTAATACTATCAACGATGGTAAGCCCTAATGCCATTAAGGTAAATTTACCTAGCTCGAAAAAAAACACACAAATCGACAATAATAAAAAACCAATTCATATTGCAGCTACCAAAGATCATAAATATTTCATAGACAGTAAAGAAGTTTCTTTTGCTGATTTAGAGCCACAATTAGCTGAAAAAATTGCTGGTAGAACGGAGCCTGCGGTAGTTATTCATGTAGATAAAGATTTATTATATCAAGATTTTATTGACATGATGCAAATTGGAGATAAATTAAATTGCAAAATGATTTGTGCGACACAACCTTCTAACGGTAAGTAAACATGATAGTTTCACGCTCTGAAGAAAATAAAAATAAATTGATTTCTGGTGTTATTTCACTAGTCCTATTAGCATTGTTATTTTTGTTTTTATTTTTATACATCATTATTACACCAAATCCACCATTTCCTGTAACTGAAGGCGGAGGAGGTGGTACAGAAATAAATTTTGGCACTTATAATGAAGGAACAGGAAATATTGAAAATAATGGCATTGGCGATGCAACAAGTGTTGTTGAAAACACTGAAGTTACACCACCCATTTCAAATCCAGAATCAAATGAAGCAATATTAACGAGCGACAATGGAGAAGTAATAGATGCCCCAGATGTGAATCCGAAAATTGAAAATCATACAACCGTCATTACACCTACTAAACCAACGGAAACCATTAAGCCTAAAGAAAAAACAATGGCTGAAAAAATTGCTGAAAACGCGTTAAAAAATAAAGGCAAAAATGGAGGCGGTGATGGAAATAGTGGCCACGCGGGCAATGAAGGTAGTCCTGATGGCAACCCGAAAACGCATGGAACAGGTGGAACAGGTGGAGGTGATGGTGGCGGAAACGGTCCAGGAAATGGGCCTGGCAATGGGCCTGGTGCTGGAGGATATGGATTTAGCTTAGCAGGAAGAAGTGTGGTAAAACCACCTCAATTACCAAAAGATACAAAAGAAGAAGGTAAAGTTGTTGTAGAAATAACAGTTGACAAAAATGGAACAGTCATTAAAGCAGAAGCCAACGGTAGAGGAACTAACACAAATAGCTCCATGTTAAAGACGCTTGCACGCCAAGCAGCATTTGCCACAAAATTTACAGTGAGTGGTCAAGAGGGCGAGCAAAAAGGAACCATTACCATTGTATTTAGTTTTTAATTGAAACCTTACAACAATTTTTTTCGCTGAATTTAATTCAAATAAAAAATGACCTATCAGCAAACAATTGACTATTTATTTTCTAGACTACCGATGTTTCAGCGCGTTGGGGCAGCAGCTTATAAAGCAAACTTAGACAATACGATTTCAATTTGTAAAGCACTAGGCAATCCAGAAAAAAAAATAAAATGTGTACATGTTGCTGGAACAAATGGAAAAGGCTCTTCTTCTCACATGTTGGCTGCCATATTACAGCAAGCAGGTTATAAAACAGGTTTGTACACCTCGCCACATTTAATAGATTTTAGAGAGCGCATTAAAATAAACGGCAAACAAATTCCAAAAACAGAGGTCGTTAAATTTGTAGAGAACTATAAAACCATATTTGAAGACATTGAACCTTCTTTTTTTGAATGGACTGTAGGACTCGCCTTTCATTATTTTGCAGAACAAGAAGTTGATGTTGCAATTATAGAAGTTGGCTTAGGGGGAAGATTAGATTCTACAAATGTGATTAAACCACAATGCTGTTTAATAACAAACATTGGATTCGATCACGTTAATTTGTTAGGAAACACACTC
>JBIISW010000102.1:0-9086 GCA_044340865.1 Bacteroidia bacterium
CTGACGATTTAGCAACATTTGTGCTAAAAGAACTGATGAATAAAAATCCTCAAGTTGATTGGACAAACGTAGTAGATGTTATAATGGGATGTGCAAATCAAGCAGGAGAAGATAATAGGAATGTGGCAAGAATGGCAAGTTTAATGGCTGGACTTCCAATTACTGTTCCAGGACAAACAATTAACCGTTTATGTGCATCAGGCTTGGCAGCAACAGTTGACGCAGCAAGATATATTCAAACTGGAGATGCCGATTTAATGATTGCTTCAGGTGTAGAAAATATGACCCGTGGCCCATTGGTAATGAGTAAAGCTAGTTCACCTTTTGGCAGAGATCAACAACTTTTTGATACGAGTTTTGGATGGCGATTTATAAATCCAAAATTAAAAGAGTTGTTTGGCGTTGATGCCATGGGAGAAACTGCTGAAAATGTCGCAGAACTTCATCACATCAATCGAAATGACCAAGATACGTTTGCCCTTTGGAGTCAACAAAAAGCAGCAAAAGCAATTGCATCAGGACGTTTTGAAAAAGAAATTGTTCCTATTGAAATTCCACAGAAAAAAGGAGATGCCATCATTTTTAAAACAGATGAATTTGCAAAACCAAATACGACGCTTGAAGGATTAACTAAATTAAAAGCATCATTTAGAAAAGAAGGAACTGTAACCGCAGGAAACGCATCTGGATTAAACGATGGCGCTGCCGCAATGTTATTAGCAAGTGAACAAGGTGTAAAAACTTACAATTTGAAACCATTAGCGCGTTTAGTAAGTAGCGCAGTTGTTGGCGTAGAGCCACGCATTATGGGATTAGGCCCAGTTGAAGCTGCCAATTTAGCTTTAAAAAAAGCAGGTTTGACCTGGAATGATATAGATATTATTGAATTAAATGAAGCTTTTGCTGCGCAGGCTTTAGGTTGTGCACGTCAGTGGAAACTAGCAGACAACGATGAACGAATTAATCCAAATGGTGGAGCTATTGCCCTAGGCCATCCATTAGGAATGAGTGGAGCACGAATTATAAACTCGGCTGCCATCGAACTTCATCAACAGAATAAAAAATATGCGTTAGCAACTATGTGTATTGGTGTTGGGCAAGGTTATGCGGCTATTATTGAAAAGTGCTAAGTTTTTTTTATATTTAAGAATTAATTATTTGTTTTGATTAAACTAAAAAACATACTCTTTTTACTTTTTCTTACTCTGTTTTATACGAGTTGTAAAATGAAATATTCGTTAAACGGAGCTACAATTCCTATGGAAGCTAAAACTATTTCTGTGCAGTTTTTTAGTAATAATACAACGTTGGGTAGTCCATCTATTAGTCAAAAATTTACTGAAAAGTTACGTGATATGGTTTCTACTCAAACTAACTTAGCGTTAATGAAACAAAACGGAGATTTAGAATTTGAAGGTTCAATAACAGATTATAATATTGCACCAGTAGCTATTCAAAGCACTGATCAGGCTGCTTTAAATCGTTTAAGCATGACTGTTAACGTGAAGTTTAAAAACAAATTTGATGCAACTAAAAATTTCGAACAAGCATTTACTCGCTTTGCTGACTATAAAACATCGTCTAGTTTATCAGCAGAAGAAGATAATTTACTTTTAGAAATCAATAGACAATTAACTGAAGATATTTTCAATAAAGCGTTTAATAATTGGTAATGCTAATAGAAGAATTTATACATACCGTTAAAAACCCTCAAGTATTAAATGAAACCCAAATTAATGCTTTAGAATCTATCGTATTACAATATCCGTTTTTTGAAACCGCACATTTACTCTATGTGAAAGGATTACAAAAACAAAATTCCTTATCTTTTTCTAAACAACTTCGTAAAACTGCCATTATTGCTAATAGTAGAATTATATTACACGAACTATTACACAAAAAAGAAACGGTTATTGAACATCTTGTTGAATCAAAGGAAGCGACTGATCGGGTTATTGAAGAAACAAAACCAATTCATTCAACTATAACAAGTTCGGACCAAGACATTAAAGTAATTTATACAACTACACCTATTGTTAATTACTCTCAAAAAGTTGAGGAAACATTGCCTGACGTTGAAATCAATCTTTCTGAATCATCAATTCCAAAGCCAATAGAAATTGCATCGAAAACAGAAACCCAAGTATTTGATATTGATAAATTAAATAAAACAATTGAACAAGAAATCAGCAGGGGAATTATTCAATCTTATATAGAATCAGATTTCATCAAAACTCCTGAGTTAAATAAAATTGAAAATAATGAACCTGTTTCTTTTACCGATTGGCTGCAAAAAATACAAAAAGAAAGTCATACGATTCAAAAAACTGAAATAACGAAAACTGAAATTGATCCAAAAAAGACCTCAATAACCCCAGAAAACACAGAAAAACCATCTTTTTTTAACAAAAACAAGCAATTAATTGATAAAATCATTGAATCGGACCCTGGCAAATTAAAACTAGGAAACAATAAATTTTTCACTCCGAATATTGATGCGAAACAAAGTTTGTTAGAAAACGAACATTTAGTGACAGAAACTTTAGCTAAAATTTATGCCTTACAAGGCAACATAAATAAAGCAATTAGAGCCTATGAAATATTAAGTTTGAAATTTCCACAAAAAAGTGTTTACTTTACATCCCTAATTCAAAATTTAAAAAATAATAAATAAACAATTCATTTTATGCAAGCACTTTTAACCATCGCAATTATTATCGTATGTGTACTTTTAATATTAGTAGTATTAGTTCAAAATTCTAAAGGAGGTGGAATTTCAAGTAATTTTTCTGCAGCAAATCAAATCATGGGCGCACGTCGTGGTACCGATTTTATTGAAAAAGCAACTTGGACTTTAGCTATTTTATTATTAGTGTTTAGTTTATTGTCTTCTCCAAAACAATCAAGTACTATTGAAACCAATGATGATGCACCGAGTACTCAAGAAATGGCTGCAAGCGCAGTGCCTGCTCCTGCTCCATCTCAAGCTCCAGCACCTAATCAAATGCCAACAAAATAATTTTAATATATATTTAAATTTAAAAAGCAGAACACATTGTTCTGCTTTTTTTTTGAGATGTTTATTAATTGAAACAAACTTACTTAATCAAATATAATTTTAGATTGGTAAATTTGATTATTTTGATCAGTGTAGATTGATAAAAAATAAATACCATTAGCAAAATCAGATGTTTGAATACGAATATTTTTATTGAAACTTTTTATTCTATAAATTTCATTTCCTAAAACATCTGTTATTGTATACGTTAAACATTCTATTGTGTTTGAGTCGAAATTGATAGACAACTCGTCTTTTACAGGATTTGGAAATACTTTAATACTGTTTTCAAAAACCATATCGAATAAACCAACACTATTTACATTTGCTGAATTAAAAAAAGCAACTCCGCCAGCATAATTACCTAAAACTAAATCTCTTCCTCCATCATTATTAACATCTTCGTAAAATGGGGCACAACGAACTCCTTCATTTATTTTAAATAAATTGGTATCAACTCTATTAAACGCTCCAGAAATGTTACCATCTATATTTGTGTAATAAAATAAATTGCCAAATTCACTTCCAACAATCATTTTGGTAACACCAGCATCCTCGTACATAAATGGTGTACTAAAACCAGTTAAACTCCCGTAATGTTTAACATCAACATTCCCAAAAAAATTATTTGACAAACTAAAGATCGCGGACGTTGAAGTGCCAACATTTCTATATTGAGCTAATCTTCCATTTGAAGAACCAATCACTAAATCTAGCAATCCATTTTTGTCAACATCATAAATTTGAGGAAAAGCAAATGAACCAACATCAATTCCTTCATAAAAAAGAGTTGGTGGAGTTGAAAATGAAGCTGGTAAACCAAGGATTGCTGTGTTTTCAAAAAAAGCTAACTGTCCGTTACTTTGACCGATAATTAAATCTTTATCACCATCACCATCTAAATCGCCAAATGTTGGAGCAACAGAATACAAGCCATAAATTGATAAACCTTGATAATCTCTTGTCATTAATGAAAAGGATGGAGTTACTAACGTCCCAATATTACGGTAATAGGCTATTTTTGAGGAATTAGTACCTGCATTATAATACCCTAAATTACCAATAAGTAAATCTTTTTTTCCATCAGAATCTGCATCAAATAAGACAGGATAAGAACCTTCACCTAACTCTATCATACCATCTTGTAAAAAGTTTTTTTTCTGAAAACTAAAATTGACAGTGGGTGTAGTTGATGTATTTTTATAATACCAAACACTCTGAAAATTTTCGGCACCTGCAACTGTGTTAGGACTAGCTAATAAATCTTTAAATCCATCATTATCAATGTCCAAATAATAAGTGCATGGATATGAATTTAATTTTATTCTATTTACACTCGATCGAATAGGATAATTTGGGAACATAGCAGTTGTGTCTGAAATATGAGCATTAGATGAACTACCAGTATTTTCTATATAAAAAACCTCGCTACACGAAACATCCCCTAAAATGGCGTCTTGATCACCATCTCCATCTCTATCGATACACATAATACAAGAACCGGCATGTGCTACTTTTGAGGAATTAATTAGTTCGTTATACAATTTTGGATAAGGGCATTGATTAAGATAAACCGCACAGGTGGTTTCTTGAATATCCCCCCAACAATTATCTTGAAAAATATACCTCAAACTATCAGAATGACCAAATAATTCCATACTCATATTTTTATGATACTCAATTTTTACACCGAAAACAGAATACGTTAAGATATCTAAGTCACCATCTCCATCTATATCAGCAATACCAGGCAAGGCAACAGAATTACAATAAATATTAGAAATATTAGGTGATCCAGTCGGATTATAATTACTCACAATTAAACTCTTCGTTAATACAAAACTAAATGTAGAAACTGTACTCACATTTTTATATACTTTTATTCCTCCAGTAGTGTAAGTAAATAAGTCTGCCTTCGCATCATTATCATAATCAATAAATAATGCCCAATCTTCAACCTTTGGAATTAAAGCTTCGTATTTTGGCGCATGTTTATAGGCAACAATGCCGGCTGAACCAACATTAAGATAAGCCCTCAATTTCCCAAAACCAGAAGGACTCATTTTATCAAAAGCAACAATGTCTTTTTTTCCATCCAAATTTAAATCAACCGAAGAGAATGAACTGAAGTTAATTCCTCCAGCCCATGGATTCGCTAGTTTAGCACCAAATTCGTAAACAGGAATAGTATCTCTGTATACAGTTGTTTGAGAAAACGCGCTCAAAGCCAAACCATTAAAAAACAAAAAAAAATTTAATCGTATCATCATATTTCAAAACTAAACAAATTAAGCGATAAATAAAAAGCTAACTAATTACTAATCAACATTAAATAAATTTGCTTTATACAAGGCAAAAAGTTATATTTGTTACCTTAATTTTTTAGATTTAACAACTATTTTATGCAAAACAAAGGTGCTATTAAAATTTTCGCTATACTACTAGCGTTAGCTTGTATTTTTTATTTATCGTTTACTTGGGTAACACGTGGCGTTGAAAACGATGCGAAAGAATTCGCTGAAAGCATTTCTACTTCCCCAGCAATTACATCGGCTGCTAAAGCTTATGCTTCAAATAATGCAACAAAGGAGTTGTTTTATATTGACTCTGTAAAAACAAAAACAGTTGACCGCTACTTAGATTCTGTAAAAAAACAACCTGTTTACGATTTATTAGTGGCAAGTTATACTTACGAAGAATGTAAAAAACGTGAAATCAATTTAGGATTAGATTTACGTGGTGGTATGAATGTTACCTTAGAGATTTCGGTAGCTGATATCTTGAAAAATTTATCAAACAATAACCCGGATGCTGCATTCAATAAATCCATTGCAGATGCATCGGCTAAACTAGGAAAGGAAAATAATGATGATTTCTTAACTTTGTTTGAAAAAACTTATAAATCTAATTCGCCAAATGGCAGATTAGCGCCATTATTTCAAACGATTGAGTTAAAAGGTAAAGTAGATTTTAATTCTTCAAATGACGTCGTGATGGCATTCATAAGAAAAACCGTTGATGAGGCTATTACAAATTCTGAAGCTACATTCCGTTCTCGTATTGACCGTTTTGGTGTTGCTCAACCTAATATTCAAAAATTAGGAAACAGCGGACGTATTTTAGTTGAATTACCAGGTGTGAAAGACAAAGAACGTGTTCGTGAATTATTACAAGGAACAGCAAACTTAGAGTTCTGGGAAACATACGAAAACCAAGAAATTGCGCCATTCTTTGAAAAAGCAAATGAGCGTGTTAAAAATATTTTGTTTCCTAATTTTGAAGTTAAGAAAGATACTTCTTTAGTTAACGACACAACAAAAATGACAGTTGCAACTAAAACTGTCGCTGTTGATTCTGTAAAAATAAAAGACAGCTTAGCCAAATTAATTGCTCCTACCTCTCCAACATTAGCTACTGCTGCAAAGCAAGATACTGCTTATGAGAATTTCATGAAGCGTTTCCCTCTTTACTCTTTATATTCGCCTTTAAAAGCTGCTGTGTACCAAGATGAAAAATCTAAAGGATATGCTTACATTCCTGGACCAACAGTTGGTTATGCCTTAAAACAAGATACTGCAAAAATTAATAGTTATTTCAGAATGGAAAAAGTAAAAGCTGTTTTCCCTTCTAAAGTTAAGTTTATGTGGGGAGCAAAAGCAACCTTACGTGGTGAAGCACCTAATCAAGTTGAAACGTTTGATTTATACGCCATCAAAGTAACAGACAGAAGTGGTAAGGCTGCTATGTTTGGAGATATTATTACCGATGCTCGTTCAGATTTTAACGCACAAAGTGGTGGGCATCCTTACATTAGTATGACCATGACAGGTGAAGCTGCAACAAACTGGGCTAAATTAACAAAAGCAAATTCTCCGAAAAGTGCTTCTGAAAAAGGTCATTCAATTGCGGTAGTTATGGATAACATGGTTTATTCTGCACCAACTGTTAATGGTGAAATTAAAGGTGGTCAATCTCAAATTACAGGAAATTTTACGGTTGAAGAAGCAAATGCTTTAGCTGCTGTATTAAGTGCAGGTAAATTACCAGCACCAGCACGTATCGTTGAAGAAAGTGTCGTTGGTCCATCTTTAGGTCAAGAAGCTATTGATTCTTCATTAATGTCTTTCGTTATTGCGTTATTAGTGATACTTGTATTTATGTATATGTATTATAATAAAGCAGGTATGGTTGCAAATATTGCCCTAATAGCTAATATGTTCTTCATCATGGGTGGTTTAACAAGTATGACCGCCGTGCTCACACTCCCTGGTATTGCCGGTATTGTCCTCACCATTGGTTTGGCTGTAGATGCAAATATCTTAATTTTCGAACGTATCCGTGAAGAATTAGCGTTAGGTAAAAATACTTCAAATGCAATTAAAGAAGGTTTCAAACACGCTATGAGCTCTATTATTGACTCTAATGCTACTTTAGCAATTTTAGCTATTATATTATATGTGTTTGGTTCAGGCCCAATTCAAGGGTTTGCAACTACATTATTAATTGGTATTGGAGCGTCATTGTTCTCAGCAATTTTAATTACTCGTGTAATATTTGAATGGATGTTAGAGCGCAAAATGGAAATTCCATTTGATAATAGTATAACTCGTAACTCATTTAAAGATGTAGCCTTTAACTTTGTTGGAAGAAGAAAAGTTTATTATATGATTTCTGCAGCTATCATTGTTTTAGGAGCTGTGTTTTATGTTAAAAATGACGGATTTAAATTAGGTGTAGACTTCAAAGGTGGTAGAACTTATCAAGTTCGTTTTGAAAAAGAAATGGAAACTGAAAGCGTTAAAAAAGCGTTATCTACTGTATTCAAAGACGCCTCTTTAGAAGTTAAAACGGTTGGAAGTGCTAACCAATTAAAAATAACAACGTCTTATCGTGTTACAGATAATACTGCAACTGTAGATTCAGAAGTAGAAACAGCTTTAAATGAAGGTTTAAATACATTAAAAGTAAATCATGAAATTGTAAGCCAACAAAAAGTTGGGCCAACCATTGCAACTGATATTTTATACGGAGCTTATGGTGCTATTTTGTTTTCATGCTTACTAATGTTTATCTACATTTTAGTGCGATTCAAAAAATGGCAATATGGTTTAGGTGCGGTTGTTGCCTTATTCCATGATGTATTAGTTGTTTTATCTTTCTATACCATTTTAGATGGCGTTGTTCCTTTCTCTTTAGAAATAGGACAAGATTTTATCGCAGCAATCTTAACAGTTATGGGATATACGATGACAGAGACAGTTGTTGTATTTGACCGTATTCGTGAACGTTTAGCTGAAAGCGGAAAATCAGATGTACAAGGTGAAGAACGTAATACATTAATAAATTATGCTTTAAATAGTACGCTAAGCCGTACCATTTTAACATCGTTAACAGTATTCTTCGTTTTATTAGTCATCTTTATTTTCGGTGGAGAAAGTATCAGAGGATTTATTTTTGCTTTATTAATTGGCCGTATCATCGGTACCTATTCATCATTATGTATTTCAACTCCAATTGTTGTTGATTTCGAAAAGAAAAGCTAAAAAATAATAATAGATAAATTTAAAAGGCCATTCATAACGAATGGCCTTTTTTTGTCTCATAAAAATAACAGTTCACCTCATTTAATAAATTCATAAATTCAAAACAAGTATTTTTATATAAAGGATAAAAGATCTAAACTATGAGCATTAAACGTGTGTTACTACTATTGTTATTTATAGTGTTTAAATGCGCTTACAGTCAACAAAATGAGGCTATTAAACTAACCTTTAAATCTTATTTTGGTGATGAAGAATTTAAATTAAATCGAAATTACCCACAATCAACATTAAATGATAGCATTCAAATTGAAACACTGAAATTTTATATTTCAGGAATTGAACTGTTAGATTCAAACAACCGTATTTTGAAAGAAAAAAACAGCTATCATTTAATCGATTTTGAAAATAAAAATTCTCAATCTATCCAATTATATATTCCTAAAAAAAGTCGTATATCTAAATTAAAATTTAATATTGGTATTGAT
>JBIISW010000105.1:0-8902 GCA_044340865.1 Bacteroidia bacterium
TTCCATTTAATGGAACCTATATTCAACAACATCGTATTAAATCAATTACCTGTGACATCATTGACAAAAAAGATTTACAAGTAGCTGAAACCATTCGATTCGTAAATCGCTATGAATTCAATAAAAATGGACAACTCCAACTATTTTATAACACACAACTACTTAAAATCATTGAGAAAGAAATTCATCATGATGCCGTCTATCGTAAACGAAAAATAATACGTCGAGCCTATACTTCCACAAAAAGCATTCCCGTTTTTGACACCATTTCTACCGTATGTATTTATGATGAATTGAATCAGCTACGAATTAAACGCATGAATGAAGGGCTATTTTACGACAGCTATTATTACGATTATCATAGCGATGGCAAACTACAAAAAGAAATGCGATATAAAGAAACCAATGCCACATCATATAAACACGACTTTAAAATTGGCACCCAAATAAATATCAGTGAAGAACATTTTGAATATAAATTGATAAATAAACATCAGTTTAAAAAAACCTGTTTTAATAATGAAAACAGACCTTATAAAGAAATAATTTTTAATCTAAATGATGACCAACACATTTTAAACATAACCGAACAATATGTTGTAACTTGGTTAACTCAGACCTATTCGTTTGAATACAACGCAAAACATCAAATGACTAAAGCAATTTCAACGAGTAATAGCAATGGATTGAAAACTCTAATAAAAACATACGAATACGATTCTAATGATTGTTTGCTAACCGAAAAACAATTTAAAAATGACCTTCTCATCAAAGAAATAAGTTACCTAACGGATTCGTCAAAAAAAATAACATCCTACATCATTCGTGATCCCAATGAAAAAACAATGCGAATTGTAAAATTAACTTATATGTTATACGAATAGCCCTGATTGCAGTGGAAATCCTTTTTTGTTTTTCCTTCAAAACAAAAAAGATTGAAACGAAAAGCAGGAAATAGCTCCAAAAAAATTAACTATATTGAGTTTTATAAAACTGCAACACTGCATTCATGCTGATTCAAAAAACCAGTCGAACAATCATATCATTTTATAATGATTACAACTAGCCCTGATTGCAGTGGAAATCCTTTTTTGCTTTTCCTTCAAAACAAAAAAGATTGAAACGAAAAGCAGGAAATAGCTCCAAAAAAAATTAACTATATTGAGTTTTATAAAACTGAAACACTACATTCAAATCGATTTAAAATCAAAAACCAGTCTAAAAATAATAGTATTTTATAATGATTACCACTAGCCCTGATTGCAGTGGAAATCCTTTTTTGTTTTTTTCAAAGCAAAAAAGATTGAAACGAAAAGCAGGAAATAGCTCCAAAAAAAAATTAACTAATTTGAGCTTTAAAAAACTCGTACACTAAACTAGCCTTTGAATTTCCAATAATTGCAGACAACTCCGCAAGTGTAGCTTCCTTAATTCCTTTTACTGATTTTAATTCGGTTAATAATTTCTGTGCTGTTTTGTCGCTAATACCTTTAATTTCTGAAAGCTCTGATTTAAAAGTTTCTCTGCTACGTTTATTGCGATGATGCGTAATTCCAAAACGATGGGCTTCATCTCTAATGTGTTGAATGATTTTTAATGTTTCAGAACGTTTATCTAAATACATAGGAACTGAATCTCCAGGAAAATAAATTTCTTCCAAACGCTTTGCAATACCAATAACCGTGACTTTTCCCATTAAATCTAACTTTCTCAAGCTATTGATAGCAGCGCCTAATTGTCCTTTACCACCATCAATAACAATTAATTGTGGCATGGGTAATTTATCTTCAATCACTCGCGAATAGCGTCTAAAAATAACTTCTTCCATTGTTGCAAAATCGTCAGGACCAACTACCGTTTTCACATTAAAATGTCGGTATTCTTTTTTGGCAGGTTTACCATCAATAAATACAGGCATCGCACTTACGGCAAAATCACCTTGA
Organism: Bacteroidia bacterium; assembly: GCA_044340865.1. Taxonomy (GTDB): domain Bacteria; phylum Bacteroidota; class Bacteroidia; order B-17B0; family Aurantibacillaceae; genus UBA4416. Next base: position 1,944 of record JBIISW010000105.1, read on the forward strand.
AAATTAGAATTATCAAATCCTTCGATGCGACGAGGTTCTTCCTTCATTCGCAAATCTTTCATCATCTGCTGCATGATACGATCGGTGTGTCGCTCAGGGTCAATAATGGCTAATTGTTTCTCGCGTTCTTTTTTATAGAGCTCAGCATTTTTAAAACACAAATCCAACAAATGTTTCTTATCACCAATTTTAGGAACTACGTATTTGGCATTTTCAAATTCAAATTCTGGTTCAAATGGAACAAAAATTTCTTTACTTAATGAATTGTATCGTGTTCTAATTTCATTGATTGCAAACACTAACATTTCTTCGTCGCTTTCCTCTAATCGTTTTTTTAATTCCAATGTTTGAGCTTGAATAATGGTGCCATTCATCACTTTAAAATAATTAACGTAAGCAACTTTATCATCACTAATCAAAGAAAAAACATCTGTATCAGTAATGGATGGATGAACGATGGTTGATTTGCTTTGGTATTTTTCTAATAATTCGATTTTCTTTTTTAATACGCTTGCTTGCTCAAACTCAAGTTTATCAGCACATTCATGCATTTGAAATTTTAAATCTCGAATGGCAAAATTGATATCGCCTTTTACAATTTGTCGAATGTGCTTGATGCTCGAATCATACTCATCAAAAGATTGCTTACTCACACAAGGTGCTTTGCATTTACCAATTTGAAATTCTAAACAAGCCGTGTATTTTTTATTATTAATATGTTCTTCAGATAAATCTAAATTACACGAACGAAGGGGATACAAACTCTTTATTAAATCCAATAAAATATACATTGTTGTTACCGACGGATAAGGCCCATAGTATTCATCTTTATCCTTTTTCAATTGCCTCGTTTGAAAAACCCTTGGAAATGGTTCATTCTTAATCACAATCCAAGGATAGGTTTTATCATCGCGTAGCATGATATTATATTTTGGAGTCAAACTCTTAATCAAGTTATTCTCCAAAATCAATGCATCCATTTCTGTATCTACTTTAACAGTTTGAATGTCTACAATTTTTTTTACCATTAACCGAAGCCTGAAAGTATCGTGTTCTTTAGTAAAATACGAACTCACACGCTTCTTTAAATTTTTGGCCTTCCCAACATATAACAAATTATTATCAATATCGTAATACCGATAAACACCCGGAGATTCGGGCAATGTTTTTAATATGCTTTGGATATGATCCGAAAAATGCTCAATCACAGGATAAATTTAGTCATTAATTTATTTTGATTAATTTTAATTTTTAAATTGTGTATAAAAATAAAATCATATTTATTGCTCCTTTAGATTGGGGATTAGGGCATGCGACACGTTGCGTGCCATTAATAAAAAAATTAAGTATCCATAACACCATCATTTTAGGAATCACTCCACTAACGCAATTAATTTTCGACAATGAGTTTCCTGAACTGAAAAAAATACAAATAGAACCTTATGGTATTTCTTACTCAAAACGATTACCTATACTACTGGTGCTAATGTTGAATTATTGGAGAATTAAAAAGGTCATAAAAAAAGAACATACCCAATTAAAACAGATTGTTTCGGAACATCATATTGATGTAGTGATAAGCGATAATCGTTTAGGGCTCTATCATTCAACCGTTGAAAGCATTTACATCACACATCAACTAACTATACAAGCAGGAATTTTTTCAAGATTAGCAAACAACATTCATCAGAAATATATAAAAAAATACAAGTCTATTTGGATTCCAGATTTTGAAAATGAAAAACAATCCTTAGCAGGAAAATTATCTCGTACAACCTCATTAAAAAATAGTCAATACATCGGTCCTTTATCTCGTTTAGAAAGAAAGCCATCAAAAGAAATAAGCATCGACTATTTGTTTTTATTATCAGGTCCTGAGCCACAAAGAACCAATCTTGAAAACACATTGATTGAAATAGCAAATAAAACAACTAAAAAAATTGCGTTAGTAAGAGGGACTAATCAAACTTTAAAAACGAAGATTTTAAATCACATAACGCTGTATGATTTACCAGATGCAGAAACGCTTTCGCAATTAATAACTAATGCGGACACCATTATTTGTAGAAGTGGTTATAGCACACTAATGGATTTGCATCAGCTCCGTAAAACAAAATTAATACTCATCCCTACTCCTTCTCAAACAGAACAAATTTATTTAGCAAAGTATTGGCAACAAAAATTTGATGTAAGGGTAGTCACTCAATCTCAACTCAAGCATTTAGAACTTTAAGAACGCTGGGAGGGTTTATCCGATTCTTGAGATTCCAGTTCATTTTGATAAACAGATTTCAAAATAGCTCTAGCTTTAGAAACCTCTTTTCCTTTATAAATACATTGATTCGCAATAGATTCTAACGCTTCAATCATTTCCCATTGAACCTCATCAAATGATATTTCTTTTTCCTTTTTCATAATCGAAAATCCCTTATCAAATTTAGAAAAAAAAACAAGATGATTCTTCTAGAATAGACTAATCTTTATCCTATTTCTAAACGCTTATACAACATCCCAATTCACAAACAGAGTTTAATAACTCCAACAAAAAAAACAAAACAACCCCTCAATTAATCGTAATTTAGAATGTGGATTTATTCAAAAAAATAAGTTTTTATCTGTTTGTTTCTATCTCCTTAGCCTTTGCTATTTGGGGATATTTTAAACTGAAAGAAAGTAAAGAACCTCATTCTTCCGTTTTAGAACATATTTCAGCAAAAACAATTTGCCTCATCGAAACAAACAATTATTCTGATTTAATCAATCAATTAGTAAGGCAAAATTTAATATGGAATAGCTTTTCGGAGGATCCACAATTAAAAAAGGCTGAGGATAACATCACTTTCTTAGATTCATTAATCAAAGAAAATAAAGAACTTAAATCCATTTTAGACCATAATAAATTATTTTTCAGTTGCTATCAACAATCATCTCAAACTAGTTTTTTAATACAGTTTAAATTAAAAGAGGTAAACAATGAAACCTATTTAACTCGTTTTTTTCAAACACATTTCACGGAAGATAAATCCACACCTACGTTAAAGTGTTATTATAAAATAATTCATGGTCAAAAATGGCTAACATGCCTCAAAGATGGAATTGTGTATGTGAGTGATGATTTAAAAACGATTGAAACACAGGTTAATTTAAAAAAAGAAGAATCATTAGCGTTTCATAAACCTTACTTAAATTTATTAAATAGCAATGGAAAACAAAAAACCTCTGTGTTTTTTAATACACAATCTACTCCTTTATTTCATTCAAATTTACTTAATAAGCCTTCTCTATTTTCAACTGACTTTCAAATCAATCAATTAACCTTGAGTGGTTATTCTGAAATAGATAGTACAACTATATGTCATGCACTAACTCAACAAAAAACACAAACGATTAATTTTTATAACGCTTTACCTAATCATCCTATTTCATTTTCAGCTATCTCATTAAGTAATCCTACATTATTTTACTCGAAATTAGTCGTTGATTCGATTTCGAAAAAATGGACTTCATTAAATGACACAGCATTGTATGATATTAAAACCGAATTTTTAAATACCCTTGAAAAAGGAATGGTATCAGCCAATTACCAAATTAATCTAACTGTTCAAGCTTTGAATTTGATGCAATCAAACGATACAGAAAAAAATAAAATACTGTTTAATTTAATTGCAGATAGTGTATTTACAAATGGAGGAGTTTCTATTTTTAGACTACAAGAAAAATACAATGATCTATTTTCATGGATTCAAAAAGACTTTAAAAATAAGTATGTTAGTATTTCAAAAAATACCCTTGCCTTTTGCACAAACATAGACATGGTTAACTTGTATTTGAATAGTATTAATACAAGTAATACACTTTCTGAAAATACTCAATTTATGAATTATGCTTCCAATAACTTATTGGTAGATTGCAATTACATGTATTATGAAAACACTGAATTATTAAAAAGCACGAAACAGAAATCACTTCTAAATGATGGTCGATTAAGCCTCAAGGAACATCCATATACACATGCATCATTCATTGCAAGCGAATCTAAATCTTTGATGCAAATTCGATTGAACTTACTAAAAGTAAATCATAAACCAAATGAGCTCAATACAACCAATTATTTATGGTCTTATCATGCAGATTCAAGTCAAATTAAATACATACAATTGTTTACAAATCATACCACGCAAGAACATGAAATTGTAGGTCAAGATAATAGCAATGTGCTATTTTTAATTAATTCAACTGGTAGTCTAATTTGGAAAAAGAAATTATCAGAACCAATTCTTTCTGAAATATATACGGTAGACATGTTTAAAAACGGAAAACTACAATTACTCTTTAATACCAAAAATCACATTCACATCATTGATAGAACTGGAAATGAAGTAGAAGGTTATCCAATCAAGACTCCTAAAGAGATTACATCTCCCATTACTTTATTAGACTACGACCAAACGAAAGACTATCGCATTTTTATCGCCTGTGCTGATAACAAAATTTACAATTATAGTTTAAACGGATTAAAAACAGTAGGTTACATTCCTTTTCAAACAAATCATCACGTTGAACTTCCAATATCTTATGTAAAAGTAGGCCTGAGTGATTATTTAATAACCGTTGATGTAAATGGTAACATCTATGCCTTTAGCAGAAAGGGTTTAGGGCGTATAGACTTTAAAAATAAAACAGTCAAAAACTTAAATCACTTACACCTTTTAGAAGGAACAAATATTGAAAACACTAAATTGATTTATGTAGATGATGAGAATACCTTAATTAATAAAATATCCTTAACCGATAAAAAAGAAACCTTAAAACTAGGTAACGATATCAAAGGCTTCAAAACAAACTTCTGTTACATCAATGATGATAACCAAAAAGACTTGATCTGTTCCGGAAATGGGGCGTTTTATGGCTACGATTTTTTCTCAAATAAATTGGTTGATTATAAAAATGAACAAGCTACTTATGCACATGTAGAATGCGTGAAAATGTCAACAAAATCAGTATTTATAGCGTTTAATTCTACTGAACAGAAAACAGATCTAATTAGCAGTGAGGGTAAATTACTTAAACAGTTTAACAACACAACTCGACAACCGCTTGTCGTTGATTTATATAAAAACGGAAAACCCTATCTTTTACTAATCAATCATAACGCAGTAAATTGTGTAGAGTTAGATTAATTTTTTCATCAAAAAAAAGTCCGAACAACTTCGAACTTTTTTTTATTTAGAAAACTTACTTTAAACCGTTGTTTTGAATTTTAATTTCTAAACACAATTTGTTTATCAAATACATCCACAATGATTTCCTTTGATTGATCAACTTTATCCGCTAAAATTTGTTTGGATAATTCGTTCAATACTTGTTTTTGTAAAACACGTTTTACCGGACGTGCACCATATTGCGGATCGTAACCTAATTGCGCCAACCAATCAATAGCATCATCTGTAGCTGAAATGGTAAGGTTTTGCTCGTCTAAACGTTTTGCAATTTGCTCAAACTGAATTTTCACAATATTATGTACATCATCTCTTGTGAGAGGTTCAAACATGATGACTTCATCTACACGATTCAAAAATTCTGGACGAACAGATTTCTTTAATAAATCAAAAACTTCTGCCTTTGTTTTTGCTAAAATTTCGTCTTTATTTAATTCAGTTAACATATCAAAATTTTCTTGAATAATATGTGAACCAATATTTGATGTCATAATAATGATGGTATTTTTAAAATTAACCGTTCTGCCTTTATTATCAGTTAATCTTCCATCATCCAACACTTGCAATAAAATATTAAAAACATCTGGATGCGCTTTTTCAATTTCATCTAACAAGATAACACTGTATGGTCTGCGTCGAACAGCTTCTGTTAATTGTCCACCTTCGTCAAAACCAACATATCCTGGAGGTGCACCAATTAATCGACTAACTGCATGTCGCTCCTGATATTCACTCATATCAATGCGCGTCATCGCATTTTCATTATTAAATAAATAATCCGCTAAAGCTTTTGCTAATTCGGTTTTACCAACTCCTGTTGTTCCCAAGAAAATAAATGAGCCTATTGGTTTTTTATTGTCTTGTAAACCCGCTCTGCTTCTTCTCACAGCGTCTGAAATAGCTTCTATGGCAGTTTGTTGGCCAACAACTCGTTTGTGCAATTCTTCCTCTAAAGCTAATAATTTTTGTTTATCACTTTGTAACATTTTAGAAACGGGAATGCCTGTCCAAGCGCTAATCACATCAGCAATATCTTCACTATCAACTTCTTCTTTTAATAATTGTGAACCATTGGCTTTTGCTTCGCTTAATTTATCCTCTAAAGAAATTAATAAGGCTTCAGCTTCTTGTATTTTACCATAACGAATTTCGGCTACCTTTCCAAAATCTCCTTGCTTCTCGTAATTCAAGGCTTCTTGTTTAAAATGTTCGATATCCGCTTTTACTTTTTGCACGCCTTCAATGGCTTCTTTTTCACTTTGCCATTTTGCTTTTAGCGCCAAACGCTTATCATTTAAATCAGCTAATTCTTTATTTAACAAATCAACTTTCGCATCTTCTTCCTCGCGCTTCATGGCTTCACGCTCAATTTCGAGTTGCATAATCTTACGCTCTAATTCATCTAACTCAATAGGCATAGAGTTAATTTGCATGCGTAATTTAGAAGCTGCCTCATCCATTAAATCAATGGCTTTATCTGGTAAAAAACGATCGCTGATATAGCGTTGAGATAATTCAACAGCTGCAATAATCGCTTCATCTTTAATACGCACTTTATGATGCGCTTCGTATTTTTCTTTAATACCTCGTAAAATGGAAATCGCATCTTCTGAGGAAGGCTCATCTACCATAACCTTTTGAAAGCGACGTTCTAAGGCTTTATCTTTTTCAAAATATTTTTGATATTCATTTAAGGTCGTTGCACCAATGGCTCTTAACTCTCCACGTGCTAAAGCTGGT
>JBIISW010000014.1:0-27843 GCA_044340865.1 Bacteroidia bacterium
GTTGCTGAAAGTTATTCGTCAAGAATTAAAAAAGGAAATGAAGTTCAAATATTATTTCCTGATATGAAAGATTCAATTACATCAAAAGTAAATTATGCTGCTCGTGCTATTAGTAATTTAACGAGAACATTCGGTATCGAAGTTTTACTAGACAGTAAAAAAGATTATCATCCGAATATGGTAGCTAAATTAAAAATTAATGATTACCAATCGGCTACTCCTAAAATTATTGTCCCTATTAAATTTATACAAAAAAACACGAATGAAAATTTCGTACTTCTTGCTGTAAATGGCATCGTTATTAAGAATACGATTAAAATTTCACGCGAATACAATGGCTTAGCAGAAATTTCAGAAGGATTGAAAGAAGGAGATTTATTGATAACAGAAGGATATGATTTAATTAATGAAGGAGATCATATTAACCTAAAAAAATAAATCCTACTTGAATTTAATTTAATCCTTCATAGGATGAAAAAATAATAATGGTTTTACCATAAAAATAAACATATGTTAGATAAAATAAAAGAATTTAAACCATCAAGTTGGGCAATAGACAATAAAATGACTGTCTATTTAATTACCATCTTTATTTGCCTTGCAGGAATTATGGCATACAACTCTTTACCGAAAGAGAATTTTCCTGACATTACGGTGCCAACTATTTATATCAATACAATTAATGGCGGTAACTCTCCAACTAATATTGAAAATACCATTACAAAACCAATTGAAAAAAGATTAAAAGGTATTTCAGGAGTTAAAAAATTTAATAGTACCTCATTACAAGACGTTTCTGTTATCGTGGTTGAGTTTCATACCAATGTAAAAGTTGAGGTAGCAAAACAAAAAGTAAAAGATGCTGTGGATGAAGCCCGTGGTGACATGCCTACAACTCTTACAAGAGAGCCAATGATAAAAGAAATTGCATTTTCTGAAATTCCAATTATGTATATCAATGTTAAAGGAAAATACGATTTAAAGCAATTAAAAAAATATGCTGAAGATTTACAAGATAGAGTTGAAGGGCTAAAAGAAATTAACGAAGTGAAATTAGTTGGTGCACTTGATAGAGAAATTCAAGTAAATATTGATGCTTATAAATTACAAGCTGCGCAATTATCGTTAACAGATATTCAACGTGCCATTGGTCAAGAAAATTTAACGATTTCTGGTGGAACCATTCCATTAAATGGAATGAAGCCTACTTTAAGTATAAAAAGTGAATTTAAAACACCTAAAGAAATTGAAGACATTATTGTTACATCTGCATCAGGTGCAAGACTTTTTATAAAAGATTTTGCAACGGTTGTTGATGGATTTAAAGAAAAAGAAAGTTACTCAAGTTCAAATGGTAAAAACGTCATTACATTAAATGTAGTAAAACGTTCTGGTGAAAATCTAATTGATGCTGCAGATAAAATTGAAGAAATTATTTCTGACATGAAAAAGAATGAATTCCCTCAAGGACTTGATATTACTATTAGTGGTGACCAGAGTAATAAAACTAAATCATCATTAACTGATTTAATTAATACCATTATTATTGGTTTTATTTTAGTAACTATTGTATTGATGTTTTTTATGGGCGTAACTAATGCGTTATTCGTTGCATTGTCTGTCCCCTTATCAATGTTTATAGCGTTTTTAATCATGCCAAGTATTGGATTCTCATTTAATATGATTGTTTTATTTTCTTTCATTCTCGCGCTTGGTATTGTAGTGGACGACGCTATTGTAGTGATAGAAAACACACACCGTATTTTTGATAATGGAAAATTAGATATAAAAATAGCTGCTAAAAGAGCGGTTGGTGAAGTATTTATGCCAGTATTATCAGGAACAATAACAACTCTAGCTCCTTTTATTCCTCTTGTATTTTGGCAAGGAATAATTGGTAAGTTTATGTACTTCTTACCTGTTACATTAATTATTTCTTTATTAGCTTCCTTATTTGTAGCATACATTATCAATCCTGTATTTGCGGTTGACTTTATGAAATCCCACGAAGAAGAAAGTAAAGAACATGGAAAAATAAGTAAGAAAGCTCGTTTGCAATTAATAGTTTATGGACTAGTTGCGTTATTCTCATATTTAACCAAGAATTACGCGGTTGGTAATTTTACTTTATTTTTAGCCTTCTTCTTAGTGTTAAATCGTTTATGGTTATACAAAGCAATAGAAGCATGGCAATTTAAAATCTGGCCAGGTTTTGTAAAACGTTATGTAAAAACTCTAGAATGGTTTTTACGTAAACCATGGAGACCTTTACTTTATGTTGTGATTTTATTTATTTTCTCAATCGTATTATTTGCTATTCGTAAACCAAAAGTTGTGTTCTTCCCGAGCGGAGATCCAAATAACGTTTATGTGTATGTTAAATTACCAGAAGGAACTGATCCAAAATTAACCAACGATGTAATGAGAAGGGTTGAAGCGAAAGTAGAAACCATTATTGGAAAAAATAATCCATTAGTAGAATCTATGATTACTAACGTAACCATTGGAGTTACTGATCCAGCGGATGGTGATCAAAACGCCTATCCGAATAAAGGTAAAATCGCAATTTCATTTGTTAAATTTGAAGAGCGTGAGGGAGAATCAACCACTAAATATTTACAAGGATTACAAGCTCTAAACTGGGATATTCCTGGCGCTGACATTGTTGTAAATAAAGAACAAAGCGGTCCTCCAACACCAAAACCAATTAGTATTGAAATTATTGGAGAAGACTTTAAAGACTTAACAAAAAATTCGGATGACTTACGTAAGTTTATTACAGACGCGAAAATTCCAGGAGTAGTAAGTTTAAAATCTGACTTTGTGAATAATAAACCTGAAATTGTTTTTGATATTGATAGAGAACGAGCTTTACGCGAAGGTATTTCAACGTATCAATTAGCAATGGAAATTCGTGGTGCTGTATACGGTGTTGAAGCTACTAAGTTTAGAGATGTTGATGATGAATATCCTGTGCAACTACGCTATAATTTTGATCAGCGTATTGACATTGAAACAATCCGTAATTTAAAAATAAGTTACAGAGATATGAATATGGGCGGTATGGTTCGTAGTGTGCCAATTTCTGCGGTATGCGATATTCGTTATGATTACACTTATGCTGGTATTAAACGTAAAAATAACAAACGTGTCATTACCCTTTCTTCTGAAATTAAAGATGGATTCAATCCAAACGATGTTGTTGCTAAAATTGAAAGCACCATGAAAGATTATAAAAAATCAGGAGATGTTGTTATCAAATTTGCTGGTGATAAAGAAGAACAACAAGCCACTATGAGTTTCTTAGGAAATGCAATGCTTACTGCTATTGGCTTAATGTTATTGGTTTTAGTTGGCCTATTTAATTCATTAGGTAAACCACTTATTATCTTATCAGAAATTATTTTTAGTATCGTTGGCGTTTTAATTGGTGTGTCGGTGTTTAAAATGGATATGAGTATCGTTATGACCGGTATTGGAATTATTGCATTAGGCGGAATCGTGGTACGTAATGGTATTTTATTAGTTGAATTTGCTGAATTTGCTCGTGAAGGTGGCATGAACCTATATGATGCAACAGTTGAAGCTGGACGAACACGTATGACTCCAGTTATTTTAACCGCAACTGCAGCTATTCTAGGATTAATTCCTTTAGCAGTTGGTTTAAATATTAATTTCGAATCCTTGTTATCTACAGGTAATCCTCATATTTTCTTTGGCGGTGATAACGTAGCATTTTTTGGCCCGTTAAGCTGGACAATGATATTTGGATTACTATTCGCAACTGTGTTAACCTTATTATTAATACCTTCAATGTATTTAATAACTGAAAGGCTAAAACGTAAATCAATTGTGATTTTAAATCATTTTGAATTACCAACAGCGATCATGTATGTACCATTTTTAATTTTAATTTTAAGATTTGTTTTATTTCTTCAAAAGAAAAATTTAGATTACGGAAATTTAGATAGATAATAGTTTTAAATTTATAATTAAAAAAAAGAGATTGACTTTCATCAATCTCTTTTTTTATGAATTTCTTTGAATCCTTAATTAAACGATGTTAGATAATTAAAATTATGATAAAATTCAATGAATTCCTTTAAAAAAGTATAGTAAAAAAGCGTACCTTTATCTGCGGTTCAAAAAAACTGCTATGTCAATAAACACAACTCAAAACACGAAATACATATTTGTTACAGGTGGTGTAACATCTTCATTAGGAAAGGGCATTATTGCTGCATCCTTAGCAAAACTGCTTCAAGCAAGAGGTTTTTCAGTTACTATTCAAAAATTAGATCCATATATTAATATTGATCCAGGAACTTTAAATCCTTATGAACATGGCGAATGTTATGTTACCGAAGATGGTGCAGAAACAGATTTAGATTTAGGTCATTATGAACGTTTTTTAAATGTTCCCACATCTCAGGCCAATAATGTAACAACTGGTAGAATTTATCAATCTGTTATTGAAAAAGAGCGAAAAGGCGAATTTTTAGGAAAAACAGTTCAAGTAATTCCTCACATTACTGATGAAATTAAAAATAGAATTAAATTACTCGGAAAAACAGGCGATTATCAATTTGTTATTACAGAAATTGGTGGAACAGTGGGTGATATTGAATCACTACCTTATATTGAAGCTGTGCGTCAATTAAAATGGGAATTAGGCGAAGATTGCACAGTTATTCATTTAACGTTATTACCCTATTTAGCTACATCGGGCGAATTAAAAACAAAACCAACTCAGCATTCTGTAAAATTATTACTAGAATATGGCGTTCAACCCGATATTTTAGTCTGCCGTTCTGAACACGAAATAAGCTCAGAAATCAGACGTAAAATTGCCTTATTTTGTAATGTATCACCAGATGCAGTAATAGAAGGGCTTGACGCTTCTACGATTTATGAAGTACCATTATTACTAGAAAAAGAAAAATTAGATGAAGTTGTTTTAAAAAAATTAAATGTTTTAAATCCTGGTGAAGTAAAACTAGATAAGTGGAAACATTTTTTAAACAAACTTGAAAATCCTTCAAAAGAAGTTACTATTGGTTTAGTTGGTAAATACGTTGAATTAAAAGAATCATATAAATCAATTGCAGAAGCCTTTATTCACGCAGGTGCAATCAATGACTGCAAAGTGAAATTAGAATGGATACACAGCGATGGTTTAACTGATGATAATATTGCTGAAACATTTAAAAATTTAAAAGGCGTTTTAGTTGCCCCTGGATTCGGAAACAGAGGTATTGAAGGTAAAATAACAGCCATAAAATATGCCAGAGAACATAACATTCCTTTCTTTGGAATTTGTCTGGGTATGCAGTGTGCGGTAATCGAATTTGCGCGACACGTATTACATTTAAAAGACGCACATAGCAGAGAAATGGATCCAAACACTAGCGCGCCCGTTATTGATTTATTAGAGGATCAAAAAAATATTTCGCATATGGGAGGAACTATGCGATTAGGTTCATACCCTTGTAAAATTACAGAAGGTACATTAGCTCATCGTATTTATGGACAAATAAATATCAATGAGCGTCATCGCCATCGTTATGAATTTAATAATGCCTATACACAATTATATAAAGACGCAGGAATGGTATTATCTGGACTAAACCCTGATGCTGATTTAGCTGAAATTGTTGAAATTCCAACACATCCATTTTTTATTGGAGTTCAATTTCATCCAGAATATAAAAGCACAGTAGAAAATCCACATCCATTATTTGTAAATTTTGTAAAGGCTTGTTTAGGAACTGAAAAAATATAATACATCACTCGTGATGAATGGCCTTCAATTAAATTAATAGTAAATTAAAAAAACAACCCTACTTGTTCCAATAAAATAATTAATTAAAGATGTGCGGAATAACAGGTATAGTTGGATTAAATATCGAATCTTCAATTCCTAAAATTACGATTCAAAAAATGACCGATGCTATGACGCATCGCGGACCAAATTCACAAGGAATTTGGAATGATGTAAATTGTTATTTAGGCCACAGACGCTTATCCATTATTGATTTATCTGAAGCAGGAAATCAACCATTTGTTTCTCAAGATGGGAGATTTGTTTTAGTTTATAATGGAGAATTATACAATTACAAAGAACTGAAATTTTCATTACAGCGTTCTGAATTTGGTACAGACCAATTACCCTATTTTTTTAAAACAAATACTGATACTGAAGTCATTCTAGCATCCTATTTAAGATGGGGAAAAGAATGTGTAAATTATTTTAATGGTATGTTTGCTTTCGCTATTTGGGATAAGCAAGAACAGAGATTAGTTATAGCACGCGATAGAATGGGCATTAAACCGTTATACTACCATTTCAAAAATAATGTATTACTATTTGCTTCAGAATTAAGAGCTTTATTAAAATCAGATTTGATTGAAAAAAAAATAAATCAACAATCTCTTTCTGAATACATTCAATATGCTACAGTTCATGCACCAAACACACTATTACAAGATGTAAAAGTTCTAATGCCAGGACATATACTTGAATTTGAAACAAAACATTTCTCATTTACTATTTCACACTATTGGAATATCACTAATTTCTCAAAATCAAAAGAAGAATTAAACTACAAACAAACATGCGAAAAAGTAAATGAACTGTTAACGCAATCTGTTGAAAGACGCTTAATTTCAGATGTTCCGTTTGGTGCATTTTTATCTGGAGGAATTGATAGTAGTGCCATTGTAGGTTTAATGAGTAAAGTTTCTTCTGAAAAAATTCAAACCTTTACAGTTAATTTTGATGAAAGCGAATTTTCAGAAGCTAAGTTTGCACAATTGATTGCTAAAAAATTTAATACACAACATCACAATATCACATTAACACCAAATGATTTTTTATCTCAATTACCGGAAGCATTAAATGCCATTGACCATCCAAGTGGAGATGGAGCTAACACTTACATTGTTTCAAAAGCAACTAAGAATGCAGGAATTACAATGGCATTATCAGGTTTAGGAGGAGACGAATTATTTGCAGGCTATGATATTTTTAAAAGATACCTTGATTTAGAAAAAAAAGCATGGCTCAATATTATTCCAGCTAAAGGTATAGTGGGCAAATTATTAGCAGCTAATAAAAAATCTATTCAAGGTGATAAAACTTCTGAAATATTAAACTTAGATTTAATTAATGGTTTCAATGCCTACCCTATAAATCGAAAACTATTTAATCAAGTTGATTATAAATCATTGCTAAAGAAATCTTATAACGATAATGCCTTTATACAAAACGTTATAAAAAATTGTGAACCAGATAACAAACACAAGCTTAGTAGAGTTTCTCTGTTTGAAATAAAAACATACATGCAAAACGTATTACTGCGTGATGCTGATCAAATGAGTATGGCTGTGCCCTTAGAAGTGAGGGTTCCTTTTTTAGATTATAAATTAGTTGAGTTTGTTTTAGGTGTAAATGACACTGATAAATTTCCTCACACACCAAAAAAATTATTAGTTGATTCGCTTGGAGATTTATTACCAAAAGAAATTGTGAATCGAGAAAAAATGGGTTTTGTTTTACCTTGGAAAGATTGGTTAAAAAATGAGTTGAAAGAATTTTGTGAAGAAAATATTGCCCAACTTTCTAAACTGAGTTTTGTAAACAGAGAAGCTGTTTTATTAATTTGGAATCGATTCTTGAAAAATGATCCAAAGATAACTTGGAGCAGAATTTGGCATTTAGTTGTATTAAACCATTGGATAAAAACAAATCACATTGACTGCTAAAAAAGACATACTTATTCTATGTGATTGGTTTTTGCCTGGTTACCTAGCCGGTGGCCCCATACAATCCATTGCAAATCTAACGCAGGAATTAAGTGATGAGTTTAATTTCAAAATTATTACAACAGATAGAGATTTTAAATCAAACAAATCCTATGAAAATATAAAATCAAATGAATGGACTAATTTTGAAAACAGAACTGTTTTTTATGTAAGTCCTGAAAATTTAAATGAATCATTTCTATTAGCTTTAATAAAAAATACACCACATGATGCTATTTATTTAAATAGTTTATTTTCAAAACATTTCACCATCAATGTCCTAAAATGGAAAGCGAAACATAAAATAAATTCAAACATTGTTTTGGCTCCTCGTGGTATGTTCAGCAATGGTGCTTTGGCAATAAAGCCATTGAAAAAAAAATTATTTTTTATTTACGCCAAGTTCTTTGGATTATTCAACACAATTTACTTTCAAGCCACTACAAAACAAGAAGCGAGTGAAATAAAATTAAAAATGGGAAGTCATGTAATAATTAAAGAGGCTTCTAATTTACCTCATAGTGCAAGCGATTCAAATCCAGTCGAAAAGAAAGTGAATGAACTAAATTTATTTTCAATTTCAAGAATATCTCCTATTAAAAACATAAATTTTGCTATTGACATTTTAAAAGAAATAAAAACATTAAACGTAACATTTGATGTTTTTGGTCCAATAGAAGATAGAATTTATTGGGAAACATGCTTAGAAAACGCGAAAAAATTACCTAATAATATTCTATTTAATTACAAAGGTATTGCGAAACCAAATGAAATTGGGGATACGATTAGCAAATACCACGCCTTATTTTTACCTACACAAAACGAAAACTTTGGACATATAATTGTTGAAACATTACAACATGGTAGACCGGTTGTTATATCAGACCAAACGCCATGGCGAAATTTAGAAAATAATGCCGTTGGTTTTGATATTTCATTAACAGACAAACAAAAGTTTGTGAATGCCATTGAAAAATTAGGTAGTTTAAATCAATCTGAATTCAATCCAATTACAACAGATTGTGTATCTTATATCAACTCAAAGTTAAATAGAGAAGAAATAAAAAAACAATACATTAATTTATTTAACGCATGAATTATTTTATAACAGGCATAGGAACTAATGTTGGCAAAACTGTTGTTTCTGCCATATTAACAGAAGCATTACAAGCCGATTATTGGAAACCCATTCAAAGTGGAACCATAGAAGGTAAAGATTCTGAAACCATACGTGATTTAATTAGTAACTCAAAAACTAACATTCATCCTGAATCGTATTTATTAAAACAGCCACTTTCTCCCCACTTTGCTGCCAAAATAGATGATATAAACATTGAATTAGATAAAATACTTTTACCGAAAACAACCCAAGATTTAATCATTGAAGGTGCGGGTGGAATTTTTGTTCCTATTAATGAAACTCATTATGTTATAGACATTGCAAAAAAAATTGAGTGTGAAATTATTTTAGTGATATCAAATTATTTAGGTTGTATTAACCATTCATTATTATCAATTGATTATTTATTAAGACAACACTATAAAATAAAAGCCTTAATATTTAATGGTTCTTTTGAAACTGAAGTAAAATCAGCTATTACAAATTATCACAAAGATTTACCATGTATTGAAATTCCTACTTTAGAAAAATTAACAAAAGACAACATACAACTCATTGCAGAAACACTACGAGGTAAATTTTAATCTTACAAAAAATTATTTAAATTATTTACTGGCTAATAATTTATGAGAACCATCACAGGAAGGCATTCTCTTTGATAATCCACACACACAATCAGTCAATCCTTTTCCATTTAAAATTCGTTGTGTGTAAGCCTCTATCCTAGATACAATAGTTTTTGATTGCTTTGGCGCAGAAAAATAGAGTAAATACGCTCTTTGTCTACCGGGTGTTAACGATTCGAATGCTTTTTTAAACTTACTATTTTTATTCAATTGAATTTGGAACTCTTCAGGTACAGAATAGTCTTTCGTTTTTTTTAATTCTACTTTTAATCCTAATTTTTCTACTTCAATTGCTTCAAAAATATATGTTTTTAAAATAGATTCCACCTCTCTAATTTCTTTCAAAGTTGTAAATCGTATTTGCCTACTCGATTGTGTGTTTTCTGTTGGTTGAAGTAAAACACCATCTGCATCTTGCAATAATGCACCCTTAAAAAATAAAAGCGCGCAATAATCTTTAAATACATGAATCAAAACAATATTATTGTTCTTATATACGTAACAAGGGAATCGCCATTTTAAAACTTCATTAAGACCACAATCAAGAATAATCGTTCTTAATGCCTCTAATTCATTTTGCCATTTTTTGGCTTCAATAAAAAAAGAATTAACCTCAGGATTCATACTGTTACGTTTGAATAATTTTTACAAATCTTTCATTAAAGCTTTGTAAAGCTCTATCATACCTTCAATGTCTTTTTTGTGAACCTTTTCATCTGGTGTGTGAACAAATTGTTCAGCAGCACCTACAAAGCACCAATCCCAAATGTTTTCAGCCATTTGTAATTCTTTCGCATCACTCCCACCCGATCCTTCTACTTCTAATTGAAAAGGAAGCTTGTGTTTTTTTGCAATATCAATAATTCTGTTAACATAACTACGACGAGGTATCATACTATCACGCATACTAATAACTGGCCCTTTGGCAGGAAATACACCGTCCGAAATCCATGAAATATCACTAATTAATGCTTGTGATACTTTATAATTATCTGCTAAATATTTCTGTAAATAAGAAACGCTTCCTCCACCATGCTCTTCCCAAGTACTAAAAACAACTACGCCATCCTTTAATGTTTCTGCTACTTTCAAAGCACTAAAACAACCTAGACGATTATCCATGTAGCAACATTGTACATAATCTTTATCTTCTCTCCAATTAGCTTTAAAAACTAATTCGGTGCCTGTTTCAAAATTTCGTTTAGCCTTATATTCTAATTTATCTTTTACAACAGTTAAGGTTGCTTCGCATTTTCCCTTGTCATCACTACCCACTAATTCCATACCTTTTATGATTTGTGGTCCACCAATTTTTACTAATTGCTTACCGTAACGAACAGTAAAACCAATGCTATCTGTATGCGCAAAAATGGCTGTGCGTGGTTTCCCGAATACTAACATAATATTATCCTGAAATCCTTTACCATGAATGATTTTTGGTTTATGTTTCCAATTTTTTTGTTCTGATTTAATATAGTTCAATAAAAAATCTTTCATCGCTACTTCATTCCCACTTGGCGAATGAATTGCACACATTGTTTTTAAAAGAGATAAATTCATTATGGTTCAGTGTTTTAAAATAATTTATTGGGCGTTTCCCTGTGGGTCAGGCTTTTCACTGCAATCTTTTGCAAGAGACAGGCAAAAGGATTTCCGTTACAATCCTTAACGCTATTAAGTTGTTTTATTAATACGCTATTTTTTTCAACGTTGCTTTAACTTTGTCATTTGGTTCCACTAAAGGTAAACGAACATAGGTTTGTGTTATTTTCTTTTTCGCTAAAACAACTTTTACTCCACCAGGATTTCCATCAGCAAATAGTTGCTCCGTTATTTCCATTAATTTATAATGTAACTTTTGTGCTGTTTTAAAATCATGCACTAATGCATGACGCACCATATCACTATAATCTTGAGGGTATGCATTTGCAACAACCGATATAACGCCGTCTGCACCGCTTGCAATCAATGGAAGCGTTAAGTTGTCATCACCACTTATAATTAAAAAATTATCAGGACGGTGTTTGATAATTTTCATACACTGTTCTATATTTCCACTCGCTTCTTTAATTGCAACAATATTTTTAAATTCATTAGCTAAACGAATCGTCGTATCCCATGCAATATTAGAACCTGTTCTGCCAGGTACATTATATAAAATAATTGGTAATGGACTAGCTTTTGCAATAGCTTTATAATGCTGATAAATTCCTTCTTGCGATGGTTTATTGTAATAAGGCGAAACCGATAGTATCGCTTCAAAAGCTGATAAATCATCTTTTTTTAACTGCTCAACAATTTCAGCTGTATTATTTCCACCAACACCTAATACTAATGGCACTCTTTTTTTTGTAGCTTTTACAATATGTGTAATAACTTGTTGTTTTTCTTCTTTTGATAAAGTAGCTGTTTCTCCAGTTGTTCCTAATACAACAATGTATTCAACTCTACCTTTAATAATATGATCAACTAATTTAGTTAATGCAGTAAAATCAACTGCTCCTTTATTTGTAAAAGGCGTCACTATTGCAACACCGGTTCCTGTAAAATTAATTGCTTGCTCCATGGTTTTATACTGTTTTTATCATGTTTAAATATACAATGACTTGTTTGAGGTATTCTGCTCGTTTGGTTAATTGGTCTGTATGAATTATAATATCAAAAATAGGATTTTGAAAATTTGAAATTTTACATTTAGCATACACTAGTTTACTTAATGCTAAAGATTTCATTTGATTATTGTTTCCTAAATTGATGAGTAAGTCAAATGATTTAGTGTTTAAATTTTTTAAAATAAATGGGGTTGGAATTTTAAAAAACGAAAATTGTTTTTGATCAACAATCGTGTGCTTAAAATTTGGACTTGGTGCCTGAACTAATTTACCTTTATAAATAATAGCAACATAAACCGAGATATTATCTGTTTTACAGGTTTTAATAAAATTAGTCAATTCATCTAACTGACTGTCATAACAAATAACTAATATCTTATTGAGTTGATTCCATGAAAAAAATTGTTTCACAATTTCAGGACTTTCTTTTTTAGAAAGTAAATAAGATGATATTGTATTGATTAAAGACATGTTTTTATTTCTCTAATTTTTTTGCTTCATTCCAAAACACATCCATTTCTGTTAAACTACAATCAGCTAAAGCTTTTCCTTGAGCTAAAATTTTTTGTTCCATATAATTAAAGCGGGAAATAAATTTTTTATTTGTTTTCTCTAAAGCATCTTCTGGATTCACTTTTAAGAAACGCGCATAATTAATTAAAGCAAAAAAAACATCACCAAATTCATTTTCTATTTTTGTTGTATTATCTTTAACTGAGGTTATCGAAGTTACCTCAACGTGTAATTCACTTAATTCTTCTTGAACTTTTTCCCACACCTGATTTGGTTCATCCCAATCAAAACCTATGGCTCGTGCTTTATCTTGTATTCGTAATGCTTTAAGTAAAGAAGGCATACTATTTGGCACACCAGATAGTGCTCCTTTATTTCCTTCTTTTTGTTTTAATTTTTCCCAATTTTGAATAACCTCTTCTGAATTTTCAACTTTTACATCGCCATAAATATGTGGATGACGAAAAATCATTTTTTCACATAAAGAATTAATGACATCTGTGATATTAAAATCATTTGTTTCACTTCCTAATTTTGAATAAAAAACTAAGTGCAACAAAATATCACCAATCTCTTTTTTTATTTCGTTTTTATCGCCTTTTAAAATAGCATCACTCAACTCATACGTTTCCTCAATGGTTAAATGTCTTAAGCTTTCAAAAGTTTGCTTTTGGTCCCACGGGCATTTAGCACGTAGGTCGTCCATGATGTTTAGCAACCTTTCAAAAGCAATTAATCGAGGATCCATATAGTAAATTTTGAAAGTTAGACAGTTTGTTAGTTTAGAATATTAAAATAAAATTAGAGTGAATTTAAAATTTCTTTTTCAACTTCTTCACTATCCCATTTTGTTTCAATGTTTGGCATGGTCATAATTTTATCCATGATAGCTTGTTGTTTATTTCCATCACGCAAAGCCTCACTGTATCGAATACTTGGTGTATAAGTAACCATACTATATAACGGAATCCATTTATCAGGATGTTTTGCGCTGAAATTTGCTTCAATTTTCTTTTGTAATAAAAAGGTTTTATCAGCAGTCTTGTCGCGCATTTCTATAAAATTAGCAATAGCCAAATCAGCAATGGCATCACCATCAGGCTTACGCAATGATTCATATTCTTTCAAACAATCTGCATTTAAATCGCCGTGTTTATCCATTAATTCATTTAATACAACGCAATCTTCAAAACCACAATTCATACCTTGTCCATAAAATGGAACAATCGCGTGAGCGGCATCTCCAATTAAAGCAATCTTATCATCCCAAACCCAAGGCTTACATTTTACTGTTACCAAGCTTGAAGTCGGATTTGTAAAATAATCTTCTAATAAAGTTGGCATGATGGCAATGGTATCAGGAAACTCTTCTGTAAAAAATTTCAACACATCTTCTTTCGTTTTTAAAGCGTCAAAAGAAACCTTGCCTTCCATTTGAAAAAATAAGGTACAAGTAAAACTACCATCCATATTAGGCAAAGCAATCATCATGAAACTTCCACGAGGCCAAATATGTAAGGCGTTTTTTTCAATAACATATTCACCATTTTTTCCTGCCGGAATCGTTAATTCTTTGTAACCACAATCAATGTAAAATTGCTGATAATCAAATCTGTCTGATTGAAATTGCATTTGAGAGCGAACAGCACTAAACGCGCCATCAGAACCAAAAATATAATCACTTTTTACATG
This sequence comes from Bacteroidia bacterium, assembly GCA_044340865.1. Taxonomy (GTDB): domain Bacteria; phylum Bacteroidota; class Bacteroidia; order B-17B0; family Aurantibacillaceae; genus UBA4416. Next base: position 14,367 of record JBIISW010000014.1, read on the forward strand.
CGTCGTTTTATCCAATTTAGGATTGAAAAACGTAATTTCATTAGACTTTCTATCTAACTTTTCGCAACGTTCATCAAAATTAATCGTGATGTTTGGATTTTGTTCTGCTAAATCAATCAATCTCATATTAATGCCACCTCGAGAAACAGAGTAAATAGCTTGGTTATCTTTCCCATATTGTTGATATGTAGTTGAACCATCTTTCATATGAATGGAACGTCCGTACATAGGAATAGCAATTTTACGAATTTCATCATCAATGCCTACTCCTTCTAATCCGCGCCATCCACGATCGCTTAAAGCCAAATTAATAGAACGACCTGCCACGTAATTAGCCTTACGCATGTCATCTCTTCGTTCAAACACTTGAACTTTGTAGCCACGTTTAGCTAAATAAATAGATACTAAAGAGCCAACTAATCCGGCTCCAACAACTGTTATATTTTTTTGATGACTCATAATTATAGGTTCGTTTTAGAGTACTAATTTATCCTTTTCTTTTAGAAACAAGGAGAAAATGTTTACTTTTTATTGCTATGATTTAAATCATTTTTTGCACTCATTTTTTCAATGAAAAATAGGATTAAGTTTTACTTTTGCCATTTTAAATGTAGATTTGACAGTGCTTAAACAATTTGAAGTAAACATACATAAAAACGATTTGTTCAACAAAACAGATAAATTATTAGTTGCCTTTAGTGGTGGCGTTGATTCTGTTGTTTTATGTGATTTATTAACTAAAGCAGGCTATTATTTTGACCTTGCTCATTGTAATTTTCAATTAAGAGGAAGTGAAGCCAATGATGATACATCTTTTTGTGAAACTTACGCCAAATTGATACAATCCAAATGTCACACTATTTATTTTGATACTAAAAATTATGCTATCGAACATAAATTATCCATACAAATGGCTGCGCGCGAATTACGTTATAATTGGTTTAAAGATTTAATTTCAGAACATAATTACACATACCTTTTAACAGCACATCATGCTAATGACAATGCAGAAACATTATTTGTAAATTTAACGCGTGGCACTGGAATTAAAGGTTTGCAAGGCATTCCTGAAAAACAAAATAACACCATTCGCCCCTTGTTATTTGCTACCAAAGAAATGATAAAAAATTATGCAAAAAAACACAACATACAATTTAGAGAAGATAGCAGTAATCAAGAAGTAAAATACAAACGAAATTTTATTCGTCATCAAATTATTCCAGAATTAAAAAAATTAAATCCAATACTTGAAGAGACATTAAATACATCCATTCATTATTTTAAACAGTCATCACAAATTGTAACTCAATTTTGCAAAACAAAATTTAATGATATTTGTGAAGAAGACGATGAACTTTTGAAAATTAACATCGCTTTACTTTTATTAGAACCTCAAAAAGAAACGCTAATATTTGAATGGCTCCATTCAAAAGGTTTTAAAGCCAATCAAATTGAACAACTAATCATAGTATTGAGCGATAAAAACAACGTTGGTAAATTCTTTGAATCATCTACTCATCAACTTGCCGTTGATAGAACTTATTTGATTGTAAAGAAAAAAACTAATGAAACTAATACTACTGAATTCAAAATAAATTCTATTTCAGATACAACGCATTTACCAATCAAGCTTGTGCTTGAAGAAATTAAACAAACTTCATTTACAAATAATAAAAATGAGTTATTTATTTCGGGGACAGATCATTTTTTTCCACTTACCTTGCGCAAATGGAAAACAGGCGATAAATTTCAGCCTTTTGGAATGAATGGATTTAAAAAATTAAGTGATTATTTTAAAGATCAAAAATTATCTAAATTTGATAAAGAAGCAGTTTGGATTTTAGAAAGTAACCAGCAAATTGTTTGCATTGTTGGTTATCGAATGGACAATCGCTTTAAGGTTACTAACGAATCGAATCAGATTCTAAAATTAACATCCTTCATCGATTAATTTCATTTTATCAATACTAATTTGGTATATCTTGTTTAATTTATATATTTGAATTCATTAAATAAATAATTTAACACCTATAAATATGTCTGTTTGGAGAGTAAAACCCGTATCAGCCTTTGAGGCAGATATGAAAAAAAGTGATTTAAAACGTGTATTAACAAAATGGGGACTAACCTCATTAGGAATTGGAGCAATCATTGGTGGAGGTATTTTTACCTTAACAGGAATTGCTGCTCATGACTATGCTGGTCCAGCACTGGCCTTATCATTTGTTATCGCTGGAATTGGATGTCTTTTTGCATCGTTATGTTATGCAGAGTTTGCTTCCGTGCTCCCTGTAGAAGGTTCGGCCTATGCATATGCTTATGGAACGGTTGGTGAATTATTTGCATGGTTCATTGGTTGGAATTTAATTCTAGAATACATGATGGGTGCAACAACCGTTGCAGTTGCTTGGAGTGGTTATTTTGTTAAACTACTTCACTTATTTCACATTGAATTTCCAATTTGGCTTTGTAATGATTTAGCAACAGCTACAGAAAAATGCGTAAAACTTGGTATCGCAGCTCCTAGCTTTGCATTTAACCTTCCAGCTTTTTTAATAACGTGGTTAGTTACAGCTGTATTAATTAAAGGTATCAAAGAGGCTGCTAGTACAAATAATATTATTGTGATTATTAAAATAGCAGTTGTTTTATTTGTTATTATTGTTGGAGCGTTTTATATCAATACAGAAAATTGGCATCCATTTATCCCAAATGAAGTTCCAATAATAGGAAAAGATGGTATTGCTACGGGCGAATTTAATTTTGGCTTTGGAGGTGTATTAACAGCAGCAACCATCGTGTTTTTTGCATATATAGGATTTGATGCCGTATCGACGCAAGCTGGCGAAGCGATTAATCCAAAGAAAGATGTTCCATTCGCTATTATTACCTCTTTAATTATATGTACCGTTTTATATATTTTAGTTTCATTGGTCTTAACTGGTATGGTGAAATATGATGTTTTAGATAAGGCGGCGCCGGTTGCTTCAGCATTTAGCGAAAAAGGATTAACATGGGCTGTTTTTATCATCACAATTGCTGCAACAGCTGGCTTAACATCAGTAATGCTTGTTATGATGCTTGGGCAAACGCGAATTTTTTTAGGAATGGCAAAGGATGGATTACTACCTAATTTTTTTAAAACTCTGCATCATTCATTTAAAACACCTCATAAAAGTACACTTTTAGTTGGCGCAATTATTTCTATAGTGGCTGCACTTACTCCTATTGATAAAGTAAGTGAAATGTGCAGTATGGGAACGCTATTAGCATTTGCAATGGTATGTGTAGCTGTAATGATTTTACGTTTTAAAAAGCCAGAACTTGAAAGGCCTTATAGAGCACCAGCCGTTTATTTAGTTGGAAGTTTAGGTGTCGCGTTTAATATCTTTTTGATGTGTTACGTTAGAAAAGAAACTTGGATTGCCTTTTTAATTTGGGGAGCTTTAGGAATTTTAGTTTACTTCTTATACAGTAAACGAAATAGTAATTTAGAAAAAGAAGAGATAAAATAATTCCGCTAATACGCTTTATTTACCAATAATATAATTGAATTTAGTTCTGCTTAATTTTCTATTACATTTGTAAGATGCAACCCATAATTGAATTAAGTCAAATTAAAAAAGAATATAAAATTGGTACAGAAGAAATTCATGCCCTTAGCGGTGTATCTCTTAATATTTATAAAAACGAATACGTTGCCTTGATGGGTCCAAGTGGTAGTGGAAAATCTACCTTAATGAATATGCTTGGTTGCCTTGATTCACCAACTTCAGGAGAATATATATTAAATCATTTAGCGGTAGCTAAAATGACAGATAATGAATTGGCTGAAGTGAGAAATAAACAAATTGGATTTGTATTTCAAACTTTTAATTTATTACCTCGCTCTACAACACTTGAAAATGTTATGCTTCCATTGATTTATGCAGGTATTGAAAAATCGAAACGCATTGAAATGGCAAAAAGCGTGCTCGAACAAGTTGGACTTGGAAACAGAATGACTCACAAACCCAACGAATTATCTGGTGGACAAAGGCAGCGTGTTGCAATTGCAAGAGCTTTAGTAAATAATCCCGCTATAATTTTAGCAGATGAGCCGACAGGAAATTTAGATAGTAAAACTTCGGTTGAAATTATGGGCTTATTAGAAGAAATTCATAAAAAAGGGAACACCATTATTTTAGTGACGCACGAAGAGGATATTGCCATGCATGCCCATCGTATTGTGCGTTTAAAAGATGGGGTTGTTGAATCAGATAATGAAAATAAAACAATTACTTCGTTTGCATCAAGAATGGAAGGATTTAATTAAACCCTTTAGCAAATAATACGAAGACTTAAAGGAAACATCTCAATACTTATTTTTCTATTCGCAACTAAAGGTTCGCCATCATAATGAGCCGGTAATTGATGGTCAAATTCAATTTCAACTTTTTTTCCAATGATTGATTCTAAATATTTAAAGGTATCCGCTTTCTTTGAAAATAATTTCACACCAAAAAATGGAAGTGTCATCATTGGAAAAGGTTTTAGAATACTGATATGAAATAAACCATCATTAAGTTTAGCTGCTGGAGCAATATACACGTCATTACCCCATTGGCCAGCATTTGCAACAGTTATTAAAAACGCAGAAGTTTTAATTATTTTTTCATCTACATTGATTGCATAGGGAAGTGGTTTATATTTAAAAAATTCGCTCACACTCGTTTTAAAATAGGTTATAAAACCTCGCTTAGTACTCTCAGCAAATTTGTGTGCAATTAAGGCATCAAACCCAATACCTGCGGTACAAAAAAATGGATGAGTATTTATGGTGCCTGAATCAATAACTTTCGTTTGTCCTTTTACAATCACATCTAATGCTTTCAATAAATTCATGGGAATGCCATTACTTCTTGCTAAGCCATTTCCAGAGCCTAAAGGCAAAATACCTAAGGCTATTTGGGTATGAACTAATAATGCAGCCACCATATTTACAGTGCCATCGCCACCGCAAGCAATAACAAATTGATAGTGATTCTGTTGTATTTGTTTAGAAATAGGAGTAATATCAACAGCATCTTCCCAAATTATAATATCATACGACAGTGATTTTGGAAAATTTGATTCAATGAACTTTTCAATGTTTAATTTCTTTTTTACTCCCGCATTCGGATTTATTACAAAGGCATATTTAGTTTCCACATTCAAAAATACTATTTATTACTTGGAGTTGTAAAATAAAAATCTTTCAAATAAAATGGTTCAGTATAAGCTAAATCTTCAAACTCGTTATTTGTAAATTTATCAAAAGCTAATGAAACAAGATACTTTGAGCTTGGAACTATATTTTCCAAAAAATTAGCACGCTTTAATTGACCTAATATATTTTTTGATTTTCCGAGTCCATCGCCAAAAAAATAAATGTCTTTATCTAAATCAAATATTGAAATAGTGTTTTCTATAAGAATTAAATTTGCTGGTTTTTGAATTTCTATTAACTCTATATCATGAACGGCATAATACACTTCCATTCTTCGTGCATCAATTAAAGGGCAATAATAAGCATCCTTGTTTACACTTTCAATAACATTTCGACTCAATGATTGAAGTGTGTCTACTTTTATTAATGGAATATTTAAAGCATAAGCCAATCCTTTTGCCGAAGCAAATCCTATACGCAAACCAGTATAAGAACCCGGACCAGAACTAATTGAAATGCCATGAAGTTGATTAAGCGTTAACCCTACTTGCTGCAATACAGATTGAATAAAAAGATGTAAATTTTCAGCATGTGTAAATCCATCATTAATTTCTTTTATGGCTATTAATGTATTGTTTTCGCTAACTGAAACCGAACAAACAGTAGATGTACTTTCTATGTGTAAAAGATAGGCCACGTTTTATTTTTTATCAGAAAACAGTTCATCTTTAGTTACCACTTTAATACTTGATCCATTTTTCAGCAATTTAGAAACAGCACCATATGGCCCAGAAATAATTTCATCTCCTACTTTTATGCCACTTAAAATCTCGATGTAATCATTATCTTGAACACCCGTTTTTACAAAAACCATTTTAGCAACACCATTCACATTTAAGAAAACACATTCTTTTACCTCATCTTTCTTTTCATTTATTTTTTTTTCTTTTTCATCGACAACCACCACAGATGGTTCTTCATCTCTATTCAATGATTTAGTTTGAGTTGTGTCTGAATTCCTAGTCGTAACAGCAGGAATTGGAATGGTAATAATGTGACTAGCGCGCATGGTTTGTATTTCTACACTTGCACTCATACCAGGACGAAACGGTGCGGGATTATTTACTGTTATTAAATCAGAATACGATTCACGTAAAACTCTAATTTTTACAACAAAATTGGTAACCTGATCTACTGATATTCCTGTGGTATTTGCCGAGTTAGCAACCTCAGTTACAATGCCCTTAAACTTTTTTCCTAAATACGCATCTACTTCAATGATAGCCGTATCATTTTTATGAATACGAATAATGTCGTTTTCATTCACCTCAACACTCGCTTCCATTTCATTCAAATTTGCTAAGCGCAAAATCTCAGTACCTTGCAGGCCTTGAACACCAACTACGCGCTCACCTTTCTCAACATTTAACTTAGAAACGGTTCCATCAACAGGCGCGTAAATAAAAGTTTTATCTAAATTCGAATTTGCTTCCTTTAAACTAGCTTCCATACTTTTCACATTATAATCAGCTGCTTTAATGTTTTCTGTTAATCCATCTACATTTGCTTTAGCTGCATCATAACTGGCTTTAGAAGCATCAAAATCTTGTTGAGAAATGGCATTTTGATCAATTAATTTTTTATTACGATTATACAAAGACTCTACGTTTAACAAATTTGCTTTCGCCTGTGCTAATTGAGCAATAGTTGTTTTTAAATTAGCCTTACTACTATTAACCGTTGCGTTTACTCTATCAAATGCACTCTCATAAATATCAGGTTTAATACGGCAAAGTAAGGTTCCTTTTTTTACCTGTTCGCCTTCTTTCACATACATTTCAACAACTTCTCCAGACACATCCGATGTTATTTTTAACTCAGCTTCTGGCTGAATTTTTCCATTTGCAGAAACAGTTTCAATAATATTTCGATTCTCTGCTTTTTCAGTGATAACTTGAGTTGGCTCATCACCCTTGAAAAATTTAACCAATACAACGATGGTAATTAAGGCGATGCAACTTGCTATGATCCAATATATTTTTTTCATTTACTTTGTTGATTTAAAAAGTGATTGTTTTTCCTTGATAAAAATCTAAAACTTTTAGTTTAAAAACATAATCATATTTAGATTGAATTAAATTACCTTGTGCTGTTTGAACACGTGTTTTAGCAGTATTATACTCAAAGGTACTAATTGCGCCAAGATTATATTTTTGTTTAGCAAAATCAAAGGATAATTCGCTTGCTTCTAAGGACAATAAATTTGCTTTATATTTATTTAAAGCAGCACGGGCATTAGCATAAGCCTGCGCAATAAGTTTATACAAATTTTGTTCAACTAATTCTTTTCCATAGTGAATAGAAAGTGCGTTTAACTGTGCGTTTTTATAACCAGAATAAGTTTGCAATCCATTAAATATTGGCACCGAAAGTGTAAATCCAACACTTTTATTGACGTTGTCATTAAATTGATTTGCAAAAGGTGTTTTAGAAGTTAGTATTTCAGCTTTTGGTTGATAAATATAACCTCCAGCAGAAGTTACATATTGTGTTTGTTCTAATCCAATAATATTAATGGCGTCAATTCGTTTATTTAATTCAGATGTTCCTGTACCTAGGCTGCCAGTGGCACTGAGTGTTGGACTAAATTTACCTTTAGCTATATCTAACGTTTTTTTTGCAGACATAACATTATACTGTGCAGCTTTTATTGAATGTTGATTTTTTAAAGCGGTGTTATAGATATCTTGAACAGAAATAGTCTTAAGTTCATTTTCAGAAATAACAACTAATGGTTTCTCAACTGTAAAATTTTGAATGGTATCTAAATTTAATAACTGGGTTAAACCCAACATAGCTAATTGATAATTATTATCAGCACTAATTACATTAACATCTTCATTTGCTAATTGCGCATTTAAATCATAAACTGCACTTTTTGCTAAGGTCCCAGCATCAGCTAATTGCTGTGTTCGAAGTAGTTGCTCACTTGTCATTTGAAATTGTGCTTTGGCTATTTGCAAAATTTCATCACTAAAAATAACATTGATGTAGGCGGTTGCAATGTTTAAAGCTAGGTCGTTTTGTTGTTGTAAAAAATTCTCATAACTCGATAAATATTGATACTGATTAGCTTTAATTGAATTGTATTGAGCTAATCCCGACCAAATAACCACATTACTTGATAAATAAAAATTTTGTGACAATACTTGCGAGTTCGCAAAGGTATTGGTATATCTATCAATAGTTCTACCAAAATTATAGGTGTGCTGTGCGCCACCATTAATGGTAGGTAATACTGTAGCCTTACTTTGCATTAATGTATTTTTATTTATTTGAGTCGAAATTTCAGATTGTTTCAATCCAAGGTTATTTTTTTGACCAAATTCAATGCATTTTTGCAAACTCCATTGATTCGTTTGAGCAATCAGTTGCACCGAAACAACAAAGAAAAAAGATAAACAAAGGGCTTTCATTATTTTACGATTAATTGAAAACAAAATTAACTAAAAATATCAGTATTTAAAGCTAATTACATAAACGGAAAAATGAATCGGTTGAACAGGTATTTTTAACATTTAAAAGTAATTTACTTTTAAATCCCAACTAACTGTTGTGTTTCAAAATCGTAAACCTTTAATTTGAAACAAGCCATAATATCTTTTGGCTTAAGAGTTGTAGTTTTGGCTGATTGCAATTCAGGCAATGCAGCCATCACTTCTGGTAAACGGTAAAATGGAATACGAGCATTTAAATGATGGATATGATGTAATCCAATATTGGCTGTTGCCCATTGCAATGGGATACTTAATTTCATATAACTTGAAGAATCTAAGGCTGCACCTTCATAGGTCCAATCTTCATTTCCAACAAAAGTTGAACCCGGAAAATTATGTTGAGCGTAAAATAAATAAGCTCCCATAGCCCCAGAAATAAAATGAGGGATAAGACATACTAATATCCATGTTTGCCATCCTAAAAAATAAAAAATTAAAGCTTGATAAGTAAAATGAAAAACAAGTGCAACTATTGAATCAATGTGCTTGCTAAAACGATTGATAATTGACTTAACACACATGCCATACATAAAAGCAAAAATATAACCGAATAAAATCGTAAGCGGATGTCTGATAAATAAATAATGTCTTTGTTCCGACTTAGTTAATTTCTCGAATTTTTGTTTCGTATAAATAGGATAAGAACCTATGCTAGCGCTAAATAATTTTGAATTATTCTTATGGTGATAATCGTGGCTTCTGCTCCAAATACCAGCAGGTGCTAAAACATAAAAACCGAAAATTGAAAATATAACATTTGCAAGTGGTGACTTATCTAAAATGGCTTTATGTTGATGATCGTGGTATATTACAAACATCCTCACAATTAAGAAGCCCGAAATAATGCTACACATTAATTTTAAAGTCCAATGAAAATTAAATACAGTTCCAAGAAGAAAAATATTTAATAAAAACAAAGTGGTGATGGTATAAAACCAACTTCTCCTTCGATCTTCTTTTGCGAAAGGCCGAGTTGCTAATATAAGTTGTTTTCCAGTTAACATATAGATGGTAAATATATTATGTAAACCCTATTTAAACAAATATGTTTACAGAAATCAAATTTATTTGTTTCGTGGGTGAAAACTTTGAATATTCTCTCGTAAAAAATATTGATCGAGGTGCGTATAAATTTCGGTAGTTATAATACTTTGATGCCCTAACATCTCTTGAACCACTCTTAAATCAGCACCACCTTCAACAAGATGCGTAGCAAATGAATGTCGAAATGTATGTGGACTTAATTCCTTTTTAATTCCAGCCAAAGCACCTAAATCCTTAATGATGTAAAAAACCATTTGTCGAGAAATAGAAGTTCCTCGTTTACTCAAAAATAAAGAATCAACGTGATTCTTCTTACTATTTAAATGGATGCGATAATTATCAATATAATTCTTAATTAACTTCAATGCTTTCCTTCCAATAGGTATTAGGCGCTGTTTATCTCCTTTTCCAATCACTGAAATAAATTCATCATTTATATGTAAATCGCTCAATTTTAAAGAAATTAATTCACTAACTCTTAATCCACAACTGTACATAGTTTCAAGCATAGCTATATTTCGTTCCCCTTCAGCCGTACTTCTATCAATAAAAGATAACATTAAATCAATTTCTTCTACCTCTAAATAAACAGGCAACTTTCTTTTAATACGAGGTGTTTCCAATAATTCGGCCGGATTAACCGTTATGTAATTTTCTAAAATTAAAAACTTATAAAAATGCTTAATCCCTGATATGATGCGAGATTGAGTGCTTTCGGTAAAATTAAATTCGGAAATGTATTTAATAAACTGTTGCAAATCTTGAAGCGTAATATCGCATGGCTGCTTGGTGGGGGCAATCATAGTAATAAATGTGGCTAATTTCTGCAAGTCACTTTCGTAACTAACTACCGAATTTTTGGCCAATGATTTCTCAATACTTAAATAGTATTTGAAATCATTAATATTTGTTTGCCAGAGTAACAATTTTAATTACTTTTAATTTTTATTAAAACATTCAACATGCTAAAGATAGCTATAATCAATGGTCCAAATTTAAATCTTTTAGGAATAAGAGAAACTGAAATTTATGGCGAACAAACTTTTGAGCATTTTTTTGAATCCTTGACCAAAAAATTTTCATCTTATCAATTAACCTATTTTCAAAGTAATGTTGAAGGTGAACTAATCAATAAAATACAAGAACTTGGTTTTACATATGATGCCATCATATTAAATGCAGGCGCATACACACACTCCTCTATTGCTATTGCAGATGCTATTGCGGCCATCAAAACACCTGTAATCGAAGTTCACATTACTAATATATTTGCCAGAGAAGATTTTAGACATGTTTCTTACCTCGGCAAACATTGCAAAGGAAGTATTAGTGGGTTCGGATTATTTGGTTATGAATTAGCCATTATGAGTTGCCTTAAACCGGCTTAAATAAATTGTTCCTGCAATCTATTTATGGTGTTGTTGTATTCCATCACCATATCATCAATCACTTCCTTAGCGCTTTGTAATGATTTTAATTGACTGGCAACTTGACCAATTTCAAGCTCTCCGTTCACTAAATCTCCCTCAAACATGCCTTTTTTTGCACGCCCTCTCCCAAGTAAATTGGTGAGTTCTTCGGGACTTGCGCCTTTATTTTCTAATTCATTTACGTGTATTGAAAATTCATTTTTTAAAAGACGAACAGGTGTTAATTGTTTTAAGGATAATTTAGTATCACCTTCCAGTGAATTTAAAATGGCATTTTTAAAATTAATGTGTGCACTAGATTCGTGAGTCGTAACAAACCTACTTCCAACCTGAACGCCATTTGCCCCCAAAGCCATTGCTGCTGCCATCGACTGTCCTGATGCGATGCCGCCTGCAGCGATAATTGGAATAGAAACCGATTTCTTTAATTGAGGAATAAGAGCCATCGTAGTTGTTTCCTCTCTTCCATTATGTCCGCCGGCTTCAAAACCTTCTGCAACAATAGCATCCACGCCAGCTTCTTCACATTTCAATGCAAATTTTACATTAGCAACGACATGTATCACTTTAATTCCATGCTGTTTTAGATGCTGTGTCCAAGTTTTTGGATTGCCAGCTGAAGTAAAAACAATCTTCACTCCTTCTTCAATAATTATTTTAATATGCTCTTCAATATTTGGATAAAGCAAAGGCACATTTACTCCAAATGGTTTATCGGTAGCTTGTTTACATTTTTGGATATGATTGCGCAAAATTTCTGGATACATAGAGCCAGAGCCAATTAATCCTAATCCACCAGCATTGGAAACAGCTGATGCTAATTCCCAACCGCTGCACCAAATCATGCCGCCTTGTACTATTGGAAACTGAATATTAAATAATTTGTTAATTAGCATAATTAAATTGTTTTGAAGTAAAAGTAAAATATTTTTTAGTATTTTTGTTTATTACTGAATTATTGAATTTGAAAAACTTTATTGCCATATTTATCTTTATTTGCCTAACACTTTCTGTTTCTGCACAAAGACGTGTGGATTTTGGAATAGCTTTGGGTGTATCTAACTATTTGGGTGATATTGGTGGTAAAGAAAAAACTAGACGGGATTTTATAGCCGACATCAAAATGTCTAAAACAAGATGGAACGCCGGTGGTTTTGTCAGATTTCGTTGGATGCCGAGGATTTCTTTAAAAGCATCTTTAGATTATTTACGTATTGAAGGTGACGATAAATTATCATCTAACCCAGCTCGAAATGCACGTAACCTGAGTTTTAGAAATGATTTGATTGACTTAGGAGCTACAAGCGAATTTTTCTTTTTTGAAGATAACGATATTGGTAACACCTATTTCAACGCAACAAGTTTTAGAGCATACGTATTTGGGGGAGTTGGTTGTGTTTACTCAAATCCTAAAGCACTTTATAATGGGAGTTGGGTAAACTTGAGGCCATTACAAACAGAAGGTGTAAAGTATAAAGCCTTTGTATTAAATGTGCCTGTAGGTGTTGGCTTTTATTTCACATTTAAAAAGAAGCACCGCATAGGTTTTGAATATAATTTCAGAACGACGTTTACAGATTATTTAGATGACATTCACGCAGGATGGGCTGATCCTTCAACTTTAACGCCAACAGGACTTGCATTATCAAATAGAACTGTAGAATTAACAGATCTAGATCCAGGTTTTGCTAAGAACTTTGGTTATAATCCAGTTGAAAATCCAACCAATTTGAGAGGAAATAACAAACATAGAGATTCATACATGACTTTAAATTTAAGTTACAGTTATGTTTTAAGAGGTAAACCTAGCTTTTACAAAGGATATTATAAAAGCACAACAGGAGGTTTCTTTGGTAGACCAGGAAAATCTAGAAAAGTTAGGGCTAAATTCTAATTAGAATTGATTTCTATGTTACTTTTTAAATTCACGTAATTTTCTGGTATTATAGTTTGTGTAATACTTAAACACATGATAATCATAGCCTGAATCATTATTCCTATTCCTAACCCTTTCCAAAATTGAGAAGCTATATCTTTTATTTTTATCACTAACAAAATACCAAATGCCAAGCCTACAATCGAAACTATTAAACAGAAATAGTGAAACACTTCAGTATAATAATTGAAGCCAATATCCAATAAAACAATACCTCCAATAAAAAAAGAAATTGCTATACCTTTAAATAGCGCATATTTTATAATAAATCGAAAAAGTAATCCTAGTAAAATAGAAATAAATCCAAGTCCAAACGCAATCA
>JBIISW010000106.1:0-8677 GCA_044340865.1 Bacteroidia bacterium
TTTTATTGGTGCCAAACATCATTGGCAAAGGCATTTTCGGAAATGAGATAAGTAAATAAGGAATTTGAATTAAGCCACCGCCTCCAACAACCGCGTCTATAAATCCTGAAATAAAAGCAGTAATAGCTAATCCAATGAGTACATATAAATTGTAATTTGATAACAGATCGTAATTGGTTAGTTCAAAATCCATGCGTTGTTAAATAGAAATCCTACATATTAATAATCAAAATAAAAAACAGGTTCTATAAGCCGGGTTCTGTTTTCTGCAAGCAGAACTTTCATCATTTATCTATGCAGCCTACCCTCTTTAATATAACCGAAGTTATTGCAGCGAGCAGCCACAAAATTAAAGTTTACATGGCCTTACAACATAAGAGGTTTGTCCTGTGTAATTATTACTAACTACGCATGTGAGCTCTTACCTCACATTTTCACTATGACCTTAATTGCTTAAGGCTACCTGGTTTTCTGCGACACTATCTGTTACGTTATATTCCTATTGACGTACCCACTTTTTCAAATGGCATATTGCTCTGTGTTGCCCGGACTTTCCTCCCTTAAAAATAAGAGCGATGAAACGAACCTGTTTTTTGTAAATATACGAAACCTTTAGATATGAGGTTTTGTTTTTTTGAAAATTAAAAATGATAAAACACAATTAGTGTCTTTTGTCGATACCCCAAAGTAATTTATTTCGAAGTGTTTCAAAAAAATGTTGTCCTTCTAAATTAATTAAATTGAATTTAAAGTCAGCTTTTTTAATCACTAATTCCGAATTGTTTTTTAAAGTAATGGAGCGTGAATCTAAGGAAGCGTTAAAACTTTCACTACGCCCATTTACTTTAAAACTCAATGTTTTATGATTAGAAATAATGATGGGCCTTACATTTAAATTATGCGGTGCAATTGGGGTAATAATGAAATTTTCAGAATCAGGAACCATAATAGGTCCACCACAACTTAATGAATAAGCCGTTGAACCTGTTGGTGTAGATACAATTAATCCATCTGCAAAATAGGAGTTTAAAAATACGCCATCAACAAATGTATCAATGTTGATCATTGCACTCGATTCTTTTTTATGAATGGTGAATTCATTTAAAGCATAATTCAAACTACTAAATTCAGAATGTTTATTTTCTAATTCAATTAATTCTCTTTTATCTAATGTGTATTTTTCTTTAGTCAGTAGTTGCAAAGCTTTCGCAAAATCTTCTTTGTAAACAGTGGCTAAAAAACCTAATCGACCTGTGTTTACACCTAATACAGGTATTCCTGATTTTCTAACAAAGGCAAGTGTTTCAAGCATGGTACCATCACCACCCAATGAAATAACAATATCAGTGGTGGCAATTAATTCTTCTGAAGTTGAAAAGCAATTGAGAACATACGGTACATTGGAGGTTTGATTTAAAAAATCTAAATAGGGTTTATAAACAACAATTTTGAAGTTTTCAATTTCAGCTAACACAATTAATTGTTCGAGATAACTTGAAAAATTGTCTTTTGTATTACGAGCGTATACAGCTATTGTCATTCTCTATTGTTATTAAATATTAAGAAAATGTAAAAATTCATCGAGTTTGTTTTTCATACCGCCACTAAAATCAGTATGCTGAAACGATGCTTTAACTAAGTAATTATAACGATTAAATGTTTGTAAAATACGAGATAGATCTTCTACATTTATTTTTAATGTCACTTCAACTTTTGTACTATCAGGTAATGACGATACATGACAACTTAAAATTTTCGCATCATTACCTTCTATGATACTTGAAATTTGGGCTAATGAATAATCTACTTGATTTACTTCTAATACAATGACACCACCTGGATCTTGAACTGAAGCCATTGTGGAAATATTTTGTAATAGTCCTTTAAGCGTAATACATCCTTTGTAAAGTTCTTTGTCATCTAAAACAGGTATCAGTGTAAGATTAAAAGACATCATTAACTTTAATAAATCATACGTGTGTTGGTAATTATGAATAATAGGTTTAAGTAATGGGGTTTTTAATTGTTCAATGGATTCTTCAGGATTTTGATAATCAATCAAATCATGTTCGGAAACTAATCCAATGAGTTCTTTACCTTTTACAACAGCTAAATGCGAAACTTTAAATTGTTCCATCCAATCCAATGCTAATTCAATGGAATCAGTTAGTTTTAATGGAGGTATTTCATCAGTTATTAAATCGGCTACAAGCATGCGCAAAAGTACTATTTTTTTTATCAGTTTGCGAAATATTAACCTTTCAAAACTTCCAAAACTTTCCTTAAATTCACAGTTTTAAAACTAAACTAGAAACTATGATTTCTTTTGATAACACCGAAAATGCTTTTAAAGGCAAAACAAACTTTGATTTAAATCGCTCATATTGGTTATTTAAAATGGTTGGAAACCCTTCATTGGTAAATGTTTCAGCAAAGTTGGCACCATTAGGATTGAATATTGGATTTAAAGGACTTATAAAATCAACTATTTTTAAACAGTTCGTTGGCGGTGAAAATATTGAAGAGTGCGATAAAACCATAGCCGAATTAGGCAAGTATCATATTGGAACAATATTGGATTACAGTGTAGAAGGAAAAGAAAGTGAAAACGATTTTGATGCGTGTTTGAAAGAAACAATAGAAACTATCCATAAAGCAAAGCAAAACGAACATATTCCATTTTGTGTTTTTAAAGTAACGGGATTAGCTCGCTTTGATTTATTAGTAAAAGTTAGCGCTAAAGAATCTTTGTCTGATAGTGAAACAAAAGAATTTGAGCGCGTTCAGCACCGTGTTCATTTAATTTGCGAAGAAGCATTTAAAGCAAATCAAGCTATTTTTATTGATGCTGAAGAAAGTTGGATTCAACCAGCTATTGATGATTTAGCTAATTCAAATATGTTGTTGTTTAATAAAGAGAAAGCCATTGTTTATAATACATTTCAAATGTATAGACATGATAGATTAGATTATTTAAAAACAACCATTGCTAATGCTAAACAACATCACATTCATGTGGGAGCCAAATTAGTGCGTGGTGCCTACATGGAAAAAGAACGTGAACGTGCAGGTGAAAAAAAATACGATTCACCGATACATAAAGATAAAGAGAGTTCAGATATTGATTACAATTTAGCTTTATTAGAATGTATAAAAAACATTGATATGATTGGCTTGTGCGCAGGAACTCATAATGAAAAAAGTAGTTTGTATTTGGTTGAATTAATGAATAAATACGTTGTTTCTAGCCAAGATAAACGAATTTATTTTTCTCAATTATTGGGAATGAGTGATCACATTAGTTACAACCTAGCAATTGCAGGGTACAACGTTTCTAAATATGTTCCCTATGGTCCAGTTAAAGAAGTGTTACCTTATTTAATTCGTAGAGCTCAAGAGAATACCTCTGTTAAAGGACAAACCGGAAGAGAGTTAGGCTTAATAATCAAAGAAAAAAACAGAAGGAATAAGAACTAAAATTGAATAACAGTATAAAACAAAAAAGCAGAAGAGAAATCTTCTGCTTTTTTGTTTTGTTTACATTTTAATTTTGGTGGAAACCACCGACATTTTTTCAAACTCATTCTTTGAAGATCTCAATGTAATAGTGGATTTAAAGCGGTTTTTGGTGAAGTAAATGCTGATGCATTTTTATTGACGTAAAACACCAACAATAAATAAATCGAAAATTATTTTTAAAATGCGGTATTAAAAATTACATTCTCATGAAAAATAGTTAACCAAATAGTCTTTAGAAAATAATGGATAGTTTAATTTAGACGAATACTGTTTGTATTGTTTATAATAATAAGATTTATTTTTTTGGTTACTATGATATTTCAAGATTATGATAAATAAATTGATGACTTCTTTATAACTATACTTGTGCAATTGTTAATCTCTAAACCATAAATTCAAGTATGAGTTTGCTTATTCCTTTATAACCTTAAATGTTTGCCTCAAATTCTCTCCAACACATAACAAATAAAGACCCTTTGATAAATCACCGAGTTCAATAAGAGTGTTTTCTGAGATGATTTTTCCGTTTAAAACAGATCTACCTGAGTTATCATAAACAGTATAAACAGAGCCAATAAATCTGCTATCTATTTTTAAATTCATTTGATTTGTTGTTGGATTAGGGTAAAATTCAAAATTACTAAGTGACCCCTCTATCATATTTGTTATTCCAACCTGAATGGTTTTTATTATGGTATCCGAAAAAATACAATTTGAGGCGATTAAAGTTATAGTGTAAGTTCCGCTTGTTGTATAAGTATGACTTGGGTTTTGAATACTAGATGTATTGCCATCTCCAAAATTCCAAAGATAGTTTAGTGTATTATTAATTGAAGTTGATAAATTAGTAAATGTAGCTGTGTTGCCTGAAATAGACTCACTAAAATTAGCGGTTGGATTATTGATGTGAAGATTCCAATCATTAGCGCTACTGAAAATTGTATTGTCAGATATTGATTGATAATATAGTGCTAATGAACTGGATAGCCCAGCAGTATAGCTTAATCCACTGGTGCCTTGTTTCCATATACTAGTAAAAATAGCACAGGCAGCCACATAACTTCCATCAATATTAGGGTGGCTATTATCGCCACTATGTAAAACAAGATTAGTATCATTGAGTATATTTTGCCATACCACACCTACAGGCGCGCATTGAACTTTTAATTGTTCGCTTATTTCAAGGTAGGCACTTGTTAGTGAATCTTGCATGTGATTAAAATTGGCAAACACAGGGCTACAATAAGTTCCGCTTGGGTCACATTGTTGCCCACCAAATCGCCTTCCCCAGGTCATATAAGTGATTATTTTCGCACAAGGATTGTACAACTTAATAAGTGCTTTTAAATCAATCATGGCAGGATACATATCGTTATAGCGATAATACTCAATCGTTGGGATTTGGCTTTGCTCTTGTAAAATGACATAATCCCAGTTCCCCATACTTATTTTTGAAAGAGTTGTCCCATCAGCAGCGTGACTTGACATGAGGTATCCTCCCGGCATGTTCGAATCAATATTCAATGTTTTTCCAGCCGATGTTGAGAGGTTTTTAACAAGTAATGGCAAGTTGTTATATGAGGTATAACTGTTACCAATAAAAAGTACACTTAATGTGTCCTGTGCTAATAAATTTTTAATTGAAATTACTGCAATAAGCAGAAGTGTTAATTTAGTTTTCATTTTTTTAGTTGTTTTTTTTAGTTGTTTTTTTTAGTTGTATACAAATTATAAGGTTGTTAATGTATATTACTCTTTTATCACTTTTAGAGTTGAAACTTTTCCTTCATATATTATTTCAATGAAATATAATCCAGGTGCAACATCGAGTGTAAACACTATACTATTCGTTGATGAATAGGTTTGATTAAATATTTCTTGTCCTAAAATGTTTTTTGCATTTATTATGGCATCTTCAAATCCTTTTTTCGACTCAATAGTTATTTTACCATTTGTAGGGTTTGGATAAAGATTGATTTTACTAGTCCATGAATCTTCGTTAATTGAAGTGGTATTTTCCAACTCATTTTGCAGTTTGATTATAAAAATATCGTCAGCTCCATTAGATGTTAGGCTGAAAACACCTGTTTGGGGATCAAAATCGGTTGTTGCCTTAAAGTTGCCAGTAGCAAAAATATTGCCTTCGTTATCAATGGCTAAGGATCTCCCATCATTAAAACCAGATCCTACAAATTGTAGTGTAGAGACAAAATTTCCGCTATTATCTAATTTAGAGATGAAAACATCATATGATCCTGACGAAGTTAGATTGTATGTTAATGGTCCGGGATCAAAATCTACCGTTTGCGAAAAATTACCTATGGTATATACATTACTATCGGCATCCAGAACTATTGAACTTATGAATAAGCCACTACCAACAGCTCCTCCTAATTGTTTTGCCCATACAAAATCACCAGAGGCATTCAATTTGGAAATATATCCATCAAAATTCCCGATACCAGCCGAACTTAGGTTATAAGTGCCGACGCCGGGGTCAAAATCGGCAGTTGCATTTAATACTCCTGAGGTATAAACATTTCCTGATGCATCCAATGCTATTGTTAAACCGGCCTCATTGCCATTTCCGTAAAATGGTTTAGCCCATTTGAAATTTCCAGCAGCATCTAGTTTGCAGATAAATGCATCGCCATAGTAGTCTCCAATAAGGTTATAGTTACCAAGTCCGGGATCAAAGTCTACGGTATCAATAAAATCTCCCGTGGCATATACATTCCCCAATGAATCCAATACTAAAGATTTTGCTATACATGATGAAAGTGGAGACAGAGAAGCTGGATGCGCTAACTGTTTTGCCCAAATAAGATTGCCAGCAGAATCCAGTTTGGTAATATAAGCACCATCGCCACTAAAGTTAAGCGAACCCGCTCCGGGGTCAAAATCAGCAATTCCTTCATAGTGTCCTACAGTAATTACATTTCCGTATGCATCTATAGCTATTGCACCTGGTTCAACAAGAAAACTAGTACGGAATTGTTTCGCCCAAACTAGGGTTCCATTCAAAGCATTCAATTTGACAACAAAACCATCCATTGAATTCGCAGTAAGGTTAAAAGTTCCTGCTCCAGGGTCGAAATCAGCAGTTCCTTGAAATAAACCTGTGCTATATACAAATCCATTGGCATCTATAGCTATGGATAATCCTAAATCAAAAGAGCCTCCTCCCCATGCGCCAGCCCACAAGAAGTTTCCCGATGAATCTAATTTGGATATATATACATCTTCCACACTTGTCGATGTAAGAAAATAGGTACCGACACCGGGGTTAAAGTCAACGGTTCCGTTAAAGGTTCCCGTCGTATAAACATTTCCTGAAGCATCAACGGCTATAGATCTTCCTTGGTCTTGGGCGCCTGCACCCATTTGTTTAGCCCATTTTAAAGTTTGGGCGCTTGTTGATTTTGCTACTAATATCAGCCCAATACAGAGTGAAAGTGTTTTTTTCATAATTAATTGTTTGTTTATTTATTTGTTACTTTTTAAATGTCACCTACCAATCCACCCATCCACAATACCTTGTTTTATATCTGGGTAAGAATATAGGAGATAGACTGAAATGACAATAATTGAAATTACCTTCCAGTGCTTTTTGAATAGGCTTTGTACATCAGAAATTAATTTTTTCATTTTTTAAACTTTAAAATTCACCTTTCAACACATCTACACCAATGGCGTAACCATAAACTTTTCCATATTGATTAAGTACAAAAAAACATTACTGGTTGGTTTGATTATTAATTTGAATTTGATTACCAAATTTTAACCCTTTTTTCTGGAGCTAAATAAAGCGAATCCGTTGCTTTTACGTTGAATGCTTCATAGAATTCTGGAATATTTCTAACTATTCCATTTATTCTAAATTTTGCAGGTGAATGTGGGTCGGATGCTACTTGATTTCTCAAAGCTTCTTCACGAGTTTTGTTTAACCAAACTTGTCCGTAACCAAGGAATACTCTTTGAATTCCTGTGTAACCATCCATTTTAGGAACTTCTTTTCCGTTTAGCGACATTTTGTAAGCTTTAAGAGCGATGCTCAATCCACCTAAGTCACCAATGTTTTCACCTAGAGTAAAACTACCGTTAAGGTTTAAGTCTGGGAAAGCTTTAAAGCTGTTGTATTGGTCAACAAGAGCTTTTGTTCTCGTTTGAAATGCTGTTAAATCTTGTGGAGTCCACCAATTTCTCATTACACCTTCACCATCAAAAGTACTACCTTGATCGTCGAATCCATGACCGATTTCGTGTCCGATTACGGCTCCAATTCCACCATAATTTACAGCATCATCAGCCGCTAAATTAAAGAAAGGAGGTTGAAGAATTGCCGCTGGGAAAACAATTTCGTTAAGCGTAGGGTTGTAATAAGCATTCACCGTTTGAGGTGTCATTCCCCATTCTGATCTATCAACAGGTTTTCCTAATTTGCTAAGCATACGGTTGTATTCAAATTCGTTAGCTCTAGTTGCATTTCCGTACAAATCGTTTTTAGCAACTTTTAATGCAGAGTAGTCTCTCCATTTGTCTGGATATCCAATTTTAATCATGAATTTATCTACTTTAGCAAGAGCTTCTTTTTTGGTATTAGCACTCATCCAGTCTAATTCTTTGATACTTGCTGCGTAAGCTTTAAGTAGGTTTTTCACCATAGCTGTCATACGCTCTTTAGCTTCTGGAGTAAAGTGTTTTTTTACATATACTTTACCAACAATTTCGCCTAAACCACCATTTACAGCGCTAACCGCTCTTTTCCAATCTTCTTCTTGTTGCTCAGTTCCGTATAATGTTTTTCCGTAGAATTCGAAGTTTTGTTTGTCTAAAGCAGTGTTTAAGTAACCCGCAGTGTTGTTAATTAAACTCCATTTTAAATATGTTTTCCAAGTATCAATAGGTGTATTTTTGATGATGTTGTTTAAACTTTTTGTGTAAGCTACTTGAGCAATCACAATATTTTTTTCATTAGCAACTCCAGCATTTTTTAACATAGCTTTCCAATCAAAATCTGGCATTAACGATTTTAAATCGGTTAAAGCATATTTGTTGTATAGCGCTGCGGTGTTACGAGTATCTTCTTTTTTCATGTGGTTTGTTGCCAAAGTAGTTTCTAAAGCCATAACTTTAGCTGCACTTTCAGCGCCATTTG
>JBIISW010000108.1:0-8645 GCA_044340865.1 Bacteroidia bacterium
TTGGCGCTCACCCACATGTTGTTGGTCCAACAACGATGCAGTATTCCAAAGCTATCAACGATAGTGTTTTTATTGCGTATTCTTTGGGTAATTTTTTGTCTAATCAATATTGGCGATATACAGATGCCGGTGTTATTTTGAAAATTTGTATTCAAAAAAATGTCACAAAAAACAAAACGAGGTTTAAAAAAGCAGAATATACTCCAACGTGGGTTTATAGAGGGGATGGTGTAAAAAAAATGCATATTGTTTTTCCAGCCCATTTAGTATTTGATAGTTTGAAAACTCCTTTGTATTTAAATTCAACTCATAAGAAAAAAATGGAGGAAGCCTTTCATGATACGAAGTTGATTTTTGAGAAATATAATCCAACTATTTTTTTAAATACGTTACATCAATAATTTAAAAATCAATTAAATTGAGCCTGAAAAAAAAGTTTTGGTAAATTCTAATAAAACAGTAAATTAGTGTGTTATAATTTAAAAAAAATTTAAGAACAAACGTTTATGCATATAGCAATTGCCGGTAATATTGGGTCAGGAAAAACAACATTAACTTCCTTATTAGCAAAACATTATAAGTGGACTCCACATTATGAAGATGCTGATGACAACCCATATTTGAATGATTTTTATGATGATATGCAACGTTGGTCTTTCAACTTGCAGGTTTATTTTTTAAATTCTCGCTTCGGTCAAGTTCAAGAAATTAGACAAGGCAAACAGAAAGTTGTTCAAGACAGAACGATTTATGAAGATGCTTATATTTTTGCCCCCAACTTGCATGCTATGGGTTTAATGACTACACGTGATTATGATAATTACTTTAGTTTATTTAAATTAATGGATAGTCTTGTTAAGGCACCTGACTTAATTATTTATTTAAGAGCATCAGTTCCTACTTTAGTAAAGCATATTCAAAAACGTGGACGCGATTATGAAAATTCAATTCGCTTAGATTATTTGAAAAGATTAAATGAGCGCTATGAGGCTTGGATTACAACCTACGAAGGAGGTAAAGTATTAATAGTAGATATTGACGAAATTAATTTTTCGGAAAGTAAAGAAGATTTAGGTAAAGTAATACGAATGATTGATGCAGAAGTAAACGGATTATTTAAATAAACTATTTTGACTCAAAACGGATATAACGAAAAACAGTTTGTTCATGAATATTATGAAAAGCTGATTTTAGACACGCAGCAGCGTGAAAATATCCTAGTGTCTCATATTGGAGAATTGCATCAAGGTGTTATTTCAACCCTAGAAAATAATGTTGAAGAACGAGTGTCATCTCTTCAGATTTCGAAAGGCCCTATTAAAAAAATATTTTTCATCAGTGTTGAAATTCTTCAAAACATGTTTATTCATGGACAAAAGAATAAACATGGGGAACAGCACAATTTTTTTATTCTTTCCAAGAATGACGGTCTTGTTAATATTATTTCTGCAAATTTAGTTTCAAATGATTCTATTCCAGCTATTGAAAAACAAATTGAAGTCATTAATTCATTTGAAATGGAAAAAGATCTAAAGGCTTATTATTTAGAGCATTTAGAAAACAATACAATGAGTGAGAAAGGCGGAGCAGGACTTGGTTTTATAACAATTGGTATGAAGAGTGGTAATAAATTGAAAACAAACTTTAAGAAAATAAATTACGATTTTTCTTTATTCACTTTAACTTCGTCGATTAGCATCATGAATGAGTTAGTAAGCAAATAGTTTTAACTTATTTTTTTCACTTCAAACATCCCGCGATTTTCAGTAATTAAATTTAACCCGCAGGCATTATTTATTTTAATGGAACCAAATTTGTTTTCAATTCCTAAAAATTTAGCACCATTATAGGTTGCCATTTGTAATAATGTTTCAATGTTAATGGCTGGATAATGTTTTTTTATTGTATTAATTTCATCTATAATTGACAAGTTTGCATTACTTGCCAAACTATCAGTTCCCAATGTAAGGTTACAATTCATTTCTAACAACAACTCAATATTTGGCAATGTGTTTTCGATATATAAATTAGCATTGGGACATAAGCACCAAAATAAATGTTTATGAATTTGATTTGCAATTTCAATATCTTGGGCATTTGTAAATGTATTATGAACTAGTAATGTATTAATATCAGTATTTAATACATTTAAAATACTTTGTAAACTAGTTTTACAAGTTGGATTAAAAAAATCTATTGAAATATTTAAATCAGAATACAATTTTAAAATATCACCACTTTTAGAAATGAAAAAATTATTTTCTGAAACACTTTCTTGATTATGAATGCTTGTTGGTTTTTTTTCTTGACTACAACTAGTTGTTATTTTTTCTATCAACTCTTTAGATACGGTATAAGGGGCATGTGCAACCAACGAATTGGGTAGATGAGATTCTTTAAACTGACGAGTTAATTCAAGTCCATGTTCAAAAATAGGATCTGCTTTTTCAGGGTTTAATCCAATAACTTCTACAAATGTATGGTAATAAATAGCTGATACTTTTTTTTTCGATAAACTCATGGTTGTATTACTAATGTCGCCAACAGCAACAATCCCTTGTTCATACATGTGTTGGTCAGCATTATTTATTGCCTCAAGCTGCAATTCACTATTTATATTATTCCTGTTTTTTATAATATCTAATGCAAAATTCACAATGCCTGTTTTTTGTGAAATTTTGTTTTTTAAATGACTAAGTTCTAAATGGCAGTGTGTATTGATAAAACCGGGTGAAATAATTCCATTATAGTGTTCAGTTTGTTCAATATTCACTTGTTGTTTATCAATTAAATCAATGACTACATTTTTATCATTTAATACAATAACTGTATTAGCTGGTAAATAAGATTGTCCAGAAAAAATTTGATTAGCTGTAATGTAACGCATAACGCAAAGTTAAATATTATTTGAAACCAATCACACCTTAATTTGAGTACAACCGTATTCGATTTAAGTTATAGTTTGAAAAATTAATGAGTAGCTTTCTTTTCATTAAAATTAATATCCTAACTTTGCATTAAATACATGGAAATAAAAAAAGATATACGATCCTTATCCCTTCCTGAGTTAACGGACTTGCTAAAACAAAAAGGTGAAGCGTCTTTTCGTGCAAAGCAAATTTACGAATGGCTTTGGCAAAAAACAGCCCACTCGTTTGATGATATGAGTAACCTTTCTAAGTCTCTCAGAGATTGGCTTAAAGAAGCTTTTGTTATTCATGCAGTAACTATTTCCGACCAACAAATAAGTAGTGATCGAACCATAAAATGCGCTATGAAATTAACGGATGGTTTTGTTGTTGAAAGTGTGTTGATTCCTACAAAAACCAGAATGACTGTATGTATTTCATCTCAAGTTGGTTGCAGTTTAACGTGCGCTTTTTGTGCAACTGGGAAATTAAAAAGACTGCGTAATTTAAATGCAGATGAAATTTATGATCAAGTAGCATTGGTAAAAAATTTAGCTGAAACAAAATATAATCAAGCCCTAACAAACATTGTATACATGGGCATGGGAGAGCCATTGCTTAATTATGCCGAAACCATTCGTTCAGTTGACAGAATTACATCACCCGACGGATTAAATATGAGTCCAAGCAGAATCACAGTGAGCACAGCTGGTATATCAAAAATGATTATGAAACTTGGGGATGATCAAGTGAAATTTAATTTAGCACTTTCTTTACATGCGGCTAATGATGAAAAGCGTAATCAGATTATGCCAATCAATGAAACGAATTCTTTAGACAATTTAGAAGAAGCTTTAAATTATTTTTATCATAAAACAGGATCACGAGTTACGTTCGAGTACATTGTATTTAAAGATTTTAATGATGGTATTCAGGACGCAAAAGAGTTAGCCGATTTCTGTAAAAGAACGACTGCCAAGGTTAATATTATCGAATATAATCCAATTGATGATGGTACTTTTAAACAAACTACGCCTGAGCGTTTAGAGGCATTTGTTCATCATTTAGAATCTAAAGGAATTATTGTTAACGTAAGAAGAAGCAGAGGAAAGGATATTGATGCGGCTTGTGGTCAATTAGTCAATAAGAATAAATCTGCAAGTCAGGTGTTTAAGTGATTTTTTTAGGGCGTGCCCCAGCCAAAAGAGGCAGGCTGGGTCAGGCTTTTCATTACAATCTTTTATTTGTGAAAAACAAATAAAAGGATTTCCATTGCAATCCTTCACGCAAACAAAACCTTATACTATTTTATATTAAAACCTTATATTTACAATAGTTTTAATAACATGAGTTCAGAAGTAGATCAAATAAAAGCACCCATTACAAAACACATGGAGGAGTTTGAAGTTAAGTTCAAACAATCTATGAAAAGCAGTGTGCCCTTATTAGATAAAATTACGGGATATATTGTAAAAAGAAAAGGAAAGCAAATTCGTCCAATGTTTGTTTTTTTAAGCGCGCAATGTATTGCTCCAATCAATGAAAGCACATACAGGGCAGCTTCCCTTATCGAATTATTACATACCGCAACCTTAGTGCATGATGATGTGGTTGATGATAGTAATGAGAGACGTGGTTTCTTTAGTGTCAATGCACTTTGGAAAAATAAAATAGCTGTATTAATCGGCGATTTTTTATTATCGAGTGGATTATTGCTTTCTTTAGATAATGACGATTTTCATTTATTAAAAATCGTTAGCAATGCAGTAAGAGAAATGAGTGAAGGTGAGTTGTTACAAATTGAAAAAGCTCGAAAATTAGATATTTCAGAAGAAATTTATTTTGAGATTATTACCAAGAAAACGGCAACTTTAATTGCAGCATGTTGTTCGGCAGGTGTTGCATCTGTTACGGAGGATAAGGATTTAATTAAAACATTTCTCGACTTTGGAACCTATACAGGAATTGCCTTTCAGATAAAAGATGATTTGTTTGATTTTGGAGATGATACATCTATTGGAAAACCAACAGGTATTGATATTAAAGAGAAGAAAATGACTTTGCCTTTAATTTACGCTTTAAATAATTGCACGTGGATTGAAAAAAGAAAGATTATTAATATTGTAAAAAATCATAATAACGATCCCAAGAAAGTAAGTGAAGTAATCAAATTTGTTATTGAAAAAGGGGGCATTACTTACGCAGAATCTATCATGAATACCTATCGCACTAAAGCGTTAGATTGCTTAAAAAACATTCCGGATAGCGAATCAAAAAAAAGTCTGATGCAGTTAGTCAATTATTCTATTGAACGAAAAAAATAATTACATGAAAAATTTAGTAATCATATTGACACTTGGTTTGTTTTTTACGTCTTGTAAAAATGAAACCAATACACATGAAGAAGTTCCCTCAAAAAAAGAAGACACGATGAATGTGGCTAATTTGAATGCAACTAAATCTCCGATTTCACCTCCAGATAAAGATTATACTGGCGATTACGTAGATAAATATCCAAATGGAGTTATTCGTTTTTCTGGTTTTTTTAGATTTGGTAAACGTCATGGCCAATGGCTTGCATTTTATGATAATGGTATAAAATGGAGTGAATGTTTTTATGACAATGATAAAAAAAATGGGCAATCAACTGTGTATTATCCAAATGGAAATATTCAATATACGGGTTGGTTTAAACAAGATTTGCAAGACAGTTTGTGGTTTTTTTACGATATTAATAACATTGAAATTGATAAAAGAGCATTTAGAAATGGCCAAGAAACGGGTTTAGTAAATTAAAATAAAATGAAAAGAAAACCAGTAAAACAAGTAGCAAAGCCACATCGTATTTTATTACAAGCCATCGTAAATGCATTACACGTAATATTTACTGAAGCTAAATATGCAGATAAAGTGATTGAAAAAACGTTGAAAGAAAATCCAAAGTTTGGAGGACGAGATCGGCGATTTATAGCAGAAACAACTTATGACATTGTTCGCAATTATCGATTATTAAGTTATCTAGCAAATACAACAACTGATTTTTGGCAAATACTAGGCGTTCATTTCGTTGTTAAATACATGCCAATTCCACCCGAAAGAGAATTTAAAGAACTTGATGAGAAAAAAATATTAGACGCTAAAAAAGCACTCACAGATGAAAGTATTATACAGTCTTATCCTGAATGGTTATGGAATACGTGCCAAACAGAATTAGGAAAAGTGAAATGGGAAATTGAAGCGAAAGCCCTGAATGAGCAAGCTAAAGTTGTTTTAAGAGTTAATACACTTAAGACTAAAAGAGATATATTAAAAAAACATTTAGCTGAACAAGAAATTGAAGTAGAAGTTATTGATGGCTATGAGAACGCCTTAATGTTGACAGAGCGACAAAATATTTTCAGTAATGAATTATTTAAGTTAGGGTTATTTGAACTTCAAGATGCGGGATCGCAAGCTATTTCCGAGTTTTTAGAGGTTGAACCAGGAATGCGCATCATTGATGCTTGTGCTGGTGGTGGTGGAAAAACCTTGCATCTATCGGCATTGATGCAAAATAAAGGGCGTATTATTTCGATGGACATAACCCAATGGAAATTGGATGAACTTAAAAAACGAGCACGCCGTGCAACCGCCAGTAATGTGGAACCACGACTTATAGAAAGCAGCAAGACTATTAAACGTTTAGAAAACACAGCAGATCGACTTTTGCTTGATGTTCCTTGTAGTGGTTTAGGAGTTATTAAAAGAAATCCTGATGCGAAATGGAAGTTAGATGTAGATTTTATTGATAGAACGAAAGCTATTCAAAAACAAATTTTGAATGATTATAGCATTATGACAAAAAAAGGAGGCTATTTAGTTTATTCAACATGCAGCATTCTGCCAAGTGAAAATAGAGAACAAGTCGATCAGTTTTTAGAAAAAAATAAAAATTTTGAATTTGTAAAAGAGAAATCTATTTTGCCAAGCGAAGGATTTGATGGCTTTTACATGGCTTTAATTAAAAGAAATGCATAGATTACTTTAAACGATAATTTATTAATAATATAAAAAAATAAAAAAATGAAAACTATATTCACTCTAATTCTTGTATTAATATCTATAATTAGTTTTTCTCAAACAAAAATAGAGAACGTTGACGCAGTCGCTTTTAAAAAGTTAATAGAGGAACATAAAAGTGTTTTAATTGATTTGAGGACAAATGATGAATTAGCTCATAAGGGTTTCATCAAAGATGCTAAGCAGATTGATTACTTTTCTAAGGACGCAGAAGGAATCATTAAGAAATTAGATCGAAAAAAAACATATTTGATTTATTGTGCTGGTGGCGGTAGGAGTGGTGAATGTGCCGAATTAATGAAAGAAAATGGATTTACTCATGTTGTCAACTTAGCAAAAGGCTTTGATGATTGGAAGAAAAAAGGTTTTGAAATTGAATATAAAAAGTAAACATTTTACTAGTTTGCATTTATTTTTGCCGTTAATAATATCTCTGCTAAATTTTCATTTTTATCATTTGATTTAATTTGAATTTTTTCAGGAAAAATATGCCTTGAAATATCAACAAAGCCAAATCCTTCTGTCATATTATCTGTCAGTATTTTATTTGAACTCAATGTTTTTAGTTGTTCTAAATCAAATAGTTCTAAAAAATTAATTTTTTCTTTAGCGCAGTTAATGTTGTTTTTATTTGATATGTTATAAGTTCCTATATTCACATCTTCATTTTTCCACTCTAAAAACAATTGACCGATTGCTTCGTTATCTAGTTTAACGGCATGTTTTTTTATATTTTGACTAAGCTCAAGTAAAACCGCTTGAGTTTGACCTATTTTGGATTGTTTTATTTCACTATCATTTATAATGTCAATGATGGCATCGTCTAGGTTTTTAGAAAAATCACCTCCATAAAACAAAGTGCTATTATTTGAGTTAAAATTTTCTTTTAGTTTTGCAATTAAGTTATCATGAGCTATTGTTTGAGGCTTTCCCGAATTATCTTCTCTAAGTGATATTGAAAAATTTAATGAATAAACGGAATGTGTTTCGTTTTTTCTTTGAAATGTATACGTTAAATTGTCCTCACTTTTTCTTGCAATTTCAATTAAACCAAGACCAGCACCTTTCTCAGTATAGTTATTAGAGATTAATACTTTTTTATAGATATTTTTTAATTCCTCTTTATTTTTTCCTGATAGATAATCGAGTTTATTTTTTAAATCAAGCATTCTATCATTTTTAATGATGTTTTGAGTATATATATGCAAGCAATGATTATCGCTATGCATCAAAACAAAATCATCAGAAGTTAATTCATGAGCACTATATCTTTCAATGTTTTGTAATGCTTCAATTAAGGTAAAAATGATTTTCTTTAACTGTGATTTTTTTATTCTTGATTTAAAATGCTGTTCAACAATAGTGATGATACTGATAGTTGGAGATTCGTTATAATTACCTTGGTAATATAATACAAAGGGAAGCTTTGAGGATAAACTTGCTAATTTGAGTTTGTGTGGCATAACTTATCCCAAAAATAAGCTTTTTAGTCTTTTCTTTTTATAATTTAACAGATACTAGTTGTTTTTTTTAATACAAACGCATCTGAAGCCTAACCATGATGCTGATTTTTGGTAAATAATTTCTTTACCAACACGGCAATCCTCAAGATTATTGATCCAACTACCGCCTTTGCTAATCCCTTTTTCAGAAACCATTTCGGCTACGTTGCCTAAC
>JBIISW010000109.1:0-8600 GCA_044340865.1 Bacteroidia bacterium
ATGAAAGCCATTATTTCGCATGATATTGATCACTTTACTCTTTCAGAGCATTATCTGAAAGATTTAATTGTTCCTAAATATTTTATAAGGAGTTATATTGAATTTTTTAGTGGTAAAATTTCTTTTACTGAATTGTTTCATCGTTATGCTGATATTTTTAAAAATCAATGGCAACACTTAGATGCTTTGAACGATTTTAACATCAAGAATCATGTTACTTCAACCTATTTTGTAGGTGTTAATACAGGTGTTGGATTATCTTATACGAGAGAACAGTCCATTTTTTGGATTCAAAAATTAATTCAAATGGGTTGCAAAGTTGGTGTTCATGGGATTGCGTTTGAAACATTTGAAGAAATTAATGCTGAATATACATTGTTTAAAAACATTTCTGGTCAAATAAATTTTGGCACTCGTATGCATTATATAAGATCAAATGAATCAACATTTGCTAATATGGCGAAAGCAGGATATTCATTTGATAGTAGCGAAATGAGCTTCAATAAACCATATAAAATTGGGGATATGTGGGAATTTCCATTTCAAATTATGGATGGTTACATCATACAAAAGCCAAAGCAATGGCAAAGTAAAAATTTTATGCAATGTTGCGATGAAACTAAAAGAATAATTGATAAAAGTTTTCAATTAAATTTACCTTTCTTAGGTATTGATTTTCATGATAGGTATTTCTCTAAATCTCATCAAACCTGGATGGATTGGTATATGTGGCTTATTGAATATTTAAAATCGCAACACATTGAAATTGTTGATTTTAAACAAGCTATTAGTGATTTAGAAAATAGATAACTGTTTAGTTATCCTTCATTTAAAGTATCGTTTTATAAATTCAGATTAGTATATTCGTGTAAAATTTTACATCAATTGAATTTGAAACTTTTAATTTTAACACAGTATTTTCCGCCAGAAGTTGGTGCACCTCAAAATCGATTATTTGAAATTGCAGTTCGTTTAAAGAAATTAGGTGTTGACGTGACAATTTTAACGGCCATGCCAAATTATCCTCAAATGAAAATTCATGAAGGATATGAAGGAAAAAAATATGTTTATGAGGAAATAGAAGGAATTCCAGTTCATAGAGCTTCAATTTACTTACCAAAGAATAAATCGATTATTCAACGTTTATTAAATTATTTTTCATTCGTTTACTCTTCAGCAAAAATTGGGATTCATAAAATTGGAGAAGTAGATGTGATTATGTGTGAATCTCCGCCTTTATTTTTAGGCTATTCAGCACTTTACTTAAAACGAAAAAAAAATGCTAAACTCATTTTTAATGTTTCTGATTTATGGCCAGAAAGTGCTGAAAAATTGGGGGTTGTTACAAATAAATGGATGTTGAAATTGGCCTATCGTTTAGAGAAAAAATTATATCATAAATCTATCTTAGTTACAGGTCAAACACAGGGTATTTGTAAAAACATTAATGAGCGATTTCCTTCAGTAAAAACATTTTGGTTGCCAAATGGTGTTGATGTTTCTTATTACAATCCAGAAAAAGTGAATGGGAATTGGAGAAAAGAGAATGGATTCCTTGATAGCGACATTTTGTTTTTGTACGCTGGTATAATTGGATTAGCTCAAGGATTAGAGATCATTTTAAACGTTGCAGAACGTGTTAAAATGAATCCATCTATAAAATTTATTTTTGTAGGAAGCGGTCCAGAAAAAAATAAATTACAGTCTATGACTAATGACATGCAATTAAGTCAGGTCTATTTTTTTGATGCTGTTTCAAAATTACAAATGCCTCAGATTGTTCAAGCATTAGACGTTTCAATTATCCCACTTCGTAAATTAGATTTATTTTTAGGCGCCATTCCATCAAAAATATTTGAAAATTTAGCCATGGAAAAACCCGTTATTTTAGCCGTTGATGGTGAAGCCCGAGAGTTATTTGTAAATCAAGGGCAATGTGCCTTGTATTCTGAGCCTGAAAATGCTGATGAATTAGCAAAAAACGTTTTACTTTTAGCAAATAATATAGATTTAAGACATCAATTAGGAAGTCGTGGTAGAAAATATGTTGAAGAGCATTTTAATAGAAATACTATTTCTAAAAAATTTAGTCAAATTTTGGAAAGTCTCTAATTAGTTAATAGCGACCGATTTTATATCTTCTTAAATCATGGAAAATAAAATGCTCAATGTTTTAAATTAGGCTGATACTATATTTTTAAACATGTTGACCGTTAAATTTTTAGTCAACTGAACTGTATTTCATCCAACTAATTTTTAAAAACTACATGAGATTAACATATAGATTTTAAAAATTTGTATACTACTTTAAAGTATTAGTTTTAACATCAGGAAAAACAACCCAAGGCTTAAATTCTTTTGCCATTTCAAAGTCCATTTCTGCATAAGAAATAATTATCACTATATCCCCAAGGCTAACTAATTTGGCTGCTGGGCCATTTAAACAAATTACGCCAGAACCTCTCTCACCTTTTAAAACATAAGTTATGAAGCGAGCTCCATTGTTTTTATTTAAAATATGAACTTGCTCATTTTCAATTAAATTAGCCGCATCCATTAAATTTTCATCAATGGTAATACTTCCAATATAATCTAGTTCAGCTTGTGTTACAGTTACGCAGTGTAACTTCGATTTCATTACTTGAATTTTCATTTTTCAAAAATAAAAAATATAATACAAACCCCCAAAAAAGTGTCAAAATTTAATACCTTTGCATAACAGTTTAATAAATTAACTAAATGAATGAAACGCAGCAAATAATTGCCAATAGGATTTACGAAATTGCTTTTAATAGAGTACAATTAGATTCTGAACTTATTAAATCTGGTATTTTATCATCTATTTTAGTAGTTGATTTAGCGACTAGTTTAGAAGAAGATTTTGATATTCAAATACCATTTAATGAAATAACTATAGAAAATTTCTCAAATATTGTATTAATTGAAAAGTTTATAAACGAAAAGCGTTAATTGAAAACACTGATCATACATATTTTTGCAATTATTTTTAGTAGTTTAATTTTTATTATTATTAAACCAAAGATTGACAACTATTTAGATAAAAATTACGTTGACTCTTTTTTAATAAATAGCAATAATTGCATCGCTCGTTTTAATTATTTGAACCCTGATGTAAATTTAGCCATTTCACGATCTATTCAAACTGCTGTGCCTACTGTATTTGGATCTTCCGAATTATCTTCAAATCATTTAAAAGGAGTATGTTATAATTTCTTTAAAGAAAAAAATATTAAAATTCAAACAATTGGTCATGCAGGTTTTCAATGTTTCGCCATATCAAGTGTTTTAGCTGCTAATGCAAATTTACTTAAAGATGCTAAAATTGTCATTAATCTTTCTCCTGTATGGTTTGAAGGGAAATATGCTAAAGGAACTAATTTGGAATGTTTTTTTGAGTATAATAATGATTTTAGCTTGAATGAAATTTTAAATAATGCAGCAATCCCAAAAGAATATAAAAAATATTACTGTCAATATATTTCAGATAAATACAGCCAAATTAATTCACCAAACGCTATGATTAATTTATTGGCGCTTGAAAACAAGAATTCATTTTTGTACAAACCTTTTAAAGTTATGCACGAATTAGTTTATCAGCTTAACTATCAAAATGATTTTCAACTAAAAACCTTTAGTTATTTTCAAAAAAACGTATCTGATTCTAAAATTCGTTATTCATTTAAAAAACCGACTATCAACTGGGATTCTTTATATGTAAATGCGATTACCGAATTTAAAAATCAGTC
The DNA here is from genome assembly GCA_044340865.1 of Bacteroidia bacterium. Lineage (GTDB taxonomy): Bacteria > Bacteroidota > Bacteroidia > B-17B0 > Aurantibacillaceae > UBA4416. Next base: position 3,768 of record JBIISW010000109.1, read on the forward strand.
CACTAATAATAATGTTGGAGTCCATAATGACTATTACACCATGTGGTTAAAAAACAAAAGGCCAAAGTTAATTGAACCTTTACAGTATAATCAGGAATTTGAAGATTTTAAAATGCTCTTACTTTTGTGTAAAGAAACAAACTGCCGTCCGATTTTTACAATTACTCCAATAAACACGCTTTGTTACAGTAATCCAAATGATATTAATCCTATAATGATAAGTGTCATGAAAGAACTTGACAAGTATGGGTTTAATTATTTAGATTTATTTACAAGTAATTTAAAAACTTACGAAAAAGGTGTTTTAGAAGATATAATGCATCCTGGCGATTATGGATGGTATCAGTTAGACAAATATATTATTGATGAATTTAGTAGTAATTAAAATGATAAAAAAACTTATAAAAAAAATAACGTTCTATGTTGTTCTCATTTTAGGATTATATTTCTTGTACACACCTAATAATAAATCAACACATAACACCCCTCATTCGGCAACTTCATTTGTATACGCTCAATTTTAATGGCACCTTTTACTAGTATAAATTTTTATTTGTTAGCATTGATTTATTTAGTGCTGGTTATGTTATTTAAGTTCATTCTTAAACATAAACACTATGCTACTTTTACATTTTTGTTTACGTTTTTATACTTAAGTTTATATATTAAATTTGGTTTCTCTGCCATTGCATATAGTATTTTTTCTTATTTTTTTATCAAATACTGGAGTGTTAAAATTAATCATAAACTTGTTAGCTCTATCATTTTATTAATACCTATGTTATTATTTAAATTGAAAGTTGATGTTCCTATTTTATACTTTATTGGACTTTCATTTGTAACATTTAGAGCTATACAAACTAATATTGATTATAATAAGAAAGAAGAATTTAAGTTTATTGATTTTTTTAATTTTTTATTCTTCATTCCTGCATTATTAATTGGACCATTGGATAGATTTAAAGAATTTACTATTAAATGTAAAGATGGATTTAAGACAATTAATTTAGTGAACATAGAATCTGGTTTTTCTGAATTTATGAAAGGAGTGCTCTATAAATATGTAATTGCAGAGTTTATTTACCGTTATTGGTTAAATGATTTTGTTTTTGAAAAAGATACAGTATTTTACTTTTTAAATGATATGTATGCTTATTTGTTTTATTTGTTTTTTGATTTTGCAGGTTATTCAGCTCTAGCTTGTGGTTTTTCTAAAATGATTGGTATTTCTTTACCATTTAATTTTAATAAACCCTTTTTAGCTTTAAATCCTCCCGAATTTTGGCAAAGATGGCATGCATCACTAACTAATTGGCTAACAGATTACGTGTTTAAGCCAGCCTACAAATGGTTAAGTGGTTTTCAAAGTTTAAAAAAATATCCTATTACAAAACAAAATCTAGCCATTTTCTTAACCTTATTTACTATGGGCTGCTGGAACGGCTTTGAGCCACAATATATTTATAGCGGATTAATATATGCCCTTTACAGCATTATTCATAATATCTATACCATTGAGTGTAGAAAAAAACAAAAAGATGTTATATTTGGTACAATTGGATTAAAATATACGCGTTATATTTCCTTATTTTTATTATTTAATTTCACTGCATTTGCACTTTATGTTTTTAGTGGCAGGTGTTTATAAATTTATTATCCTATGCAATATAATTTTATTCTTAATGATTTTGTAAATGTATCATTAAATAACCATGAGCCCTTTATTGTAGGTACCGACAAGACATTATCATTTAATGAGGTACATGAAAACTTTAATAAACTAAAAACATTATTTAAAAGTTTAGAATACGATAAAAACAAACCAATTATTATTTACGGCGAGAAACAGGCTAATTTCCCTGTTGCTATTCTTGTCATGTTGCATCTTAATATACCTTATGTAAGTATCGATGCTATATTTCCTGAAAATCGAATAAAGTCTATTCAAGAAACTACAAATGCCTGCGGTTTTATTAACTTAACAAATAACGAACTAAATTTAGACTGTACTATTTTTATTGATAAAGAATTTAATCTTATTAAAAATAATGAAACTTCAGTACCTAAAGAAATAGATTTAAGCATTGAAAACCTAAGCTACGTATTATTTACATCTGGCAGTACAGGTGTGCCCAAAGGAGTTAAAATCACACGAAAATCTCTGAATAATTTTTTAGATTGGTACCTTACTTGGCCAATTTTGAAAAAGGACAATGTCTATATGAATCAGGCTACATTTAGTTTTGATGTATATTGGTGTGATTTTTTTGGTGCATTCCATTTTGGTTCGTTACTTGTATTAAATGATTTAAAGATATTAAAAACACCAGATTTGTTTTTAGAGCGATTTAAAAATAATTTAGCTACAACACTATTTTGTACACCTTCTTTTATAAATATGTACTTAACATTGCCATCATTCAACCAATCTAATTATCCAAGCTTTAAACATATCTGTCTAATTGGGGAAGATTTACCATCAGTTACAGTCAAAAAATTACGAAAAGCCTTTCCTGATTTGAAAATTATAAATTCATACGGGCCAACAGAAACAACCTGTGTAATTACCTATATAGAAATAACAGATGATATTTTAAATAGTAATAAAAGTTTACCTATTGGCTATTGCAAACCGGACAGCGAGATTATTATTGATAATATAGATAAAAATCCAAGTGTCGAAGGTGAGATAATCATTGGCGGAGATAATGTATCAATTGGTTATTGCAATAGGGAAGATTTAAATAAAGAAAAGTATTTTATATTAAACGGAAAACGTGCTTATAGAACAGGTGACTTAGGTTATTTTAAAGAAAATGTTCTTTATTTTACTGGAAGGATTGATAATCAAATAAAATTAAATGGCTACCGTATTGAACTCGATGAAATAACCAACGTATTATTGAAATATCCCGAGATATCTAATGCAGCGGTTATCCCATTAAAAGCTGGTAATGTGGTAAAAAAAATAGTAGCATATGTATCTTTTAAGATCAATGTTAATTTTGATGTAAACGATGTGCTTAAAAAATATCTACAAGAATATATTCCGGTTTATATGGTGCCATCTGAAATTATATTACTTGATGAATTACCACTTAATACAAATTATAAAACAGATAAAAAAGTGTTGTTAGATTTATATTTAAATAGATAAGCTTATTGTCGAAACTTAAATCCATATATCACCAGTTTGGTTTCAATATACCATTACTCATTGCATTTTTTTTGCCTTTTGGTATTAATTATGCTGTATTTATATTAATATGGTCAGTTTGTTTTTTTTCATTTGATAATGTAAGAATAGGATTCAAAGCCATATTAAAAAACAAATGGACTTTTATACTAATTGGTTTTTTTCTGCTACATGTTGTGGGTTATTTTTTTTCAGAGAATAAATCAGCCGCACTTTCAGCTGTTGAAATCAAACTCTGTTTTTTAGCTTTTCCAATTTTGTTTTTCGGATCCCATTTTAGTCATACACATGTCAAAAAAATAGTCATTTCATTTGTATCTGGATGTATGTTGGTTTCTTTTTTGTGCATTTTTAGGGCTTGTTACCTATACTTTTTCGAAGATACGAATGCCTTTTTTTATTCTGATTTTTCTTATTTTATACATCCAAGTTATATGGCTATGTATTTAGTATTTGCCTTATTAATAGTTATGTTATTTTATAAAAATTGGTTGGCTCATCTTCAATTTTTGCATGTTAAATTAGGATTTATTGCGGTTATATTTTTAGGGACTATATTCTTGTGTTCATCAAAAATGGGGCTACTGACAGTTTTTATATTGTTACCAACTACATTCAGTGTTTTATTATTTAACAGTGGTTATAAAAAAACTATTATTGGTTTAGTAATAGCATCCATAGTTTTAGTATCGGTTGCTTATAAATTATTTCCAACTCCTTTTAATCGTTTTCAAACAGCAATTAACGTCACAAAAGCTTCTCAAACTATTGATAAAACTGATGCTGAAAGTACGGCAGTTCGTATTCTAATATGGAAAGAGTCTATCAAATTAATTCAGAATAACTTTTGGTTCGGAACAACGGCTGGTGATGTTAATGATAAATTAATTGAATCTTACGAAAAAGAAGGTTTATCAGGTGCTTTGGCTAAAAAGCTAAATGCCCATAATCAATTTTTACAAACATTTATTGGCACAGGTTTTATTGGATTTGTCTTACTTATTCTGATGACGGTCTTTTTAATTGTTTATAGTTTTATTAAAAAAAACTATATTCTTATGTTATTAAGTATACTCATTTCACTTAATTTTATGGTTGAATCCATGCTACAAACTCAGGCCGGATTCACGTTTTTTACATTTTTCTTATGCCTCATTTTAAAGTATAATTTAAAAGAAGTTTCTGAATATAAAAATATAACAAAATAAGTATGATTCCTTTCTCGCCACCACGTATAGATGATAAAATAATTGATGAAGTAACAGCTGCCTTAAAATCAGGATGGATTACAACTGGTCCACGTACAAAATTGTTCGAAAAAAAAATAACAGAATACTGTGGAAATAAATCAACGTTATGCTTGAATTCAGCAACAGCTGGTTTAGAAATTATGTTACGTTGGTTTGGAGTAGGGCCTGGCGATGAAGTTATTTTACCAGCGTATACTTATTCAGCTACTGCTAATGTTATCATTCATTGTGGAGCAATACCTGTTTTTGTAGATGTTAATTCCAATGATTTTAATATTAATGTGTCTAATATTGAAAAATCAATTACATCAAAAACAAAAGTGATTATGCCTGTTGATTTTGCTGGATATCCTTGTGATTATAATGAAATTAATGAATTGGTAATTA
>JBIISW010000015.1:0-26841 GCA_044340865.1 Bacteroidia bacterium
TAAAGCCAGAACTTAATTTCAATAATCTGTCTTGGAACTTAGGTTGTATTCTTAAACCAAAAAAGAACTTAAACTTTTTTATAAATATGGGTTCAGCATGGCGTGCGCCTTCACCAAATGAACTTTATAGCAATGGATTGCATCAAGGAGCGGGAGCTATTGAACGTGGAGATGCTAATTTAAAAACCGAACAAGTTTATAACATCACAGGTACAGGTTTTTATCAACTAAAAAAAATGGATATCGAATTAACCATTTATCATAATCAATTCACGAATTTTATTTACATGGAACCAGCTAATGAACCTGAACTAACAATTAGAGGAGCCTTTCCTGTTTTTAATTACAAACAAAGCAATGCACGTATAAGTGGTTTTGATGGGAAAACAACAAATCGTTTTTACAATCATTTTGACCTCATTTTAAAAGCCATGATTTTAAGAGCTTGGAATTACTCAGCAAATTATTATTTAATTTATATGCCTTCTGATAGATACTCTGCAGACTTAAAAGCCTATACAACAATTTCAAAAAAAGTAACTGAAATTTATATACAAGGTGGTTATCAATATATTACTAAGCAATGGCGTGTGCCTGCCAATGTTGATTTTGCAGCTCCTCCAAAAGGATACGGTTTATTAAATGCGGAAATTGGAACCTATTTAAAGTTTGGAAATCAACAATTAAACATAGCGATAACAGCTACAAATCTGCTTAACACCGTTTACCGAGATTACTTAGATCGCTTTAGATATTTTACAGATGCCCAAGGCAGAAACATTGGAATACGAATTAAAGTGCCATTAACGATTTATGATAAAAAAACAGAACAGGATGAATCAATAATTGAAATAAATAAATAAACCAAAAACAAAAAAACAAATGAAAACAACTATCAAAACAATTGCCTTCGTCGCAATTTTAGCACTTAGTTTTAGTGCTTGTAAAAAAGACAAAAAAAATGAACCGACTCCGGATGTCCCAACTCCACCAACCAATGATGGTGAAATTATTACTACCATGAAGTTAGCAATTAACGATGGAACACTTACTACTTATTACATGTTTCAAGACCTAGATGGAGATGGTGGAATGGCGGGAGCATACGGAAATTTATCAAACACTCTAACACCGCAAAGTGATTCTATTATCAACTTAAACGTCAATAAAACCTACACAGTAAATATTTTACTGCTTGACGAATCTAAATCGATAATTGATACTATTAGCCATGAAGTTTTAAATGAAGGTGTAGATCACATGTTCTTCTTTAATTCATTAAATCCAACGGGAAACCCCTACTCTGTTTATTTAACTGGAAGTATGACAACAGTTACGTATTTAGATTTAGATGCTAATTTGCGCGGCATAGGATTATCGACTAAATGGCAAACACCTAGTATGCCAATGAGTAAATCCCCATTATTCATTACGTTAAAACATCAACCTGGTGTTAAAAATGGAACGTTTGCTCCTGGAGACACAGATATTGAAATTCCATTTAAATTAAAAATTAATTAATAAAAAAAGCGCTATTCTGTGGAATAGCGCTTTTTTTTACCTATATATCAAACTACATTTTTATCAAACGAGTAACGGCTTTTTGCTTGCCATCAGTCACTTCAACAATATAAGTTCCATTTGCTAAATCAGAAAAATCATATACTTTGGAGAAATTTTCAGTAAGTTTAATAACCTCTGATTTTACTAAATTACCGATTAAATCATAGACATGAATAGCCGTTTTACTTGCATCTAAACTTGAATTTCCAAACACTTCAATTTTAACTGAACTAGAAAATGGATTTGGATAAAGATTTAATCCAATATTGCTTGCACTAACCATTGAATTTAATCCTACTACAGAAGAGATAGTGAAATTCTTATCATTGATATCAAAAAAGATATTACCAACACTTTCCACTTTTACACGGCAAGTTGATATTGTACCAACTACATTAGGCATAACAATAGCCTCTGATCCATCGTTGGGTGTGCCAGATAATACAAGCGAAAAGGTCGTTCCTGAATTCGTGCTCACATAAATGTTCACATTAGAACAATTTATTGGGGCCGCATCTGTGCCGTTTACATTCCAAGTTACCAATTGAGTTGAAGCACTTAAATAGGAAATGCCAATCACACTTTGAGAAGTCACAGCGAATGGACCAGCCGCATTAACAGTTACAGCAGTAGTAGAAGAACAAACTCCACCTCCACCCATTTTATTATCTCGGGCTGTAAATCTAAATTTCAATGATTGAGCTGTCATTGGTGTATACTCTCCAATTGTTCCTTGCAAATTTCCACTTAAAACGGTTGCTAAGGTTGGAAACATACGTGATGTAGTTGAAACAGGATTATACGATCTAAAAAATGGTTTAGTTCCAACATTCCAATTTCCGAAAGACGTAGCAGCATCAAATTCTTCCCACTGATATGTTAATACATCACCAGCATCTGGATCTGAGGCTGAACCCGTCAAAATAAATGGCGTGTTTACGGGAATGGTGTATGCTGACAGTCCAGCAACAACAGGTGCATTATTACCAGTAGTTGTTGATACATCACATGAACTTCCTGTTCCTGTAGTTGTAAATGCCATAATCTCATCATAACTCACTGCATGAAAATAAGCAATGCTGTTTGGAGCTAAATCGTTGGCTGATCCACAAATGCCAGCATAGGCCATAATCGTAATACCACTGCCAGGCTCAACAGCTGTAGAAGTACCAAAACCACCATAATTTCCATTTCCAGCACAAGAAGCGCTTGCGGCTCTAAACGTATGATTACCTCTAAATTGATGTCCCATTTCATGAGCAACATAATCAATGTCGTATGGATCACCAACTGGATTAGAACTTCCTGTTATTCCTTTTGCCTTACTGGAACCGCATACACAACCAAGGTTTGCTAAACCACCACCGCCAGTGCTAAAGGTATGACCTATATCGTAATTAGCAGAACCAATTTGGTTATTAATAACAGTTTGACTTTCGCTTATTAAAGTTCCAGCATTACTGTTTCCAGTAAAAGGTTGTGCTGTTGCTGTTGGTGCTGGTGAAATAACACCTGTTGTTGCTGTTTTATTATACAATGTTAGAGTGGTTGAGGCAACAAGCACTAATCTTACCGCAACTTCAGTTTCATAAACACCGTCTACTCGATTTACTGTTGTTACAACCTTTGCTAAAATTTGAGCAGTAGTGGGTGTGGCTGAACCAGTTGCCGCTACAGCATACTGACCCGTACAAGCAATGGCTAATCGATATGTTCTTAAATTAGGTCCTGCACAAATGGCAGCAGATGGTGCGGAAATTTGCGTGTTTAAACCTTCACTGTCAATTACACCTTCACAAATTCCTCTTTCACTGATAGGTTTTATAAAATCGTTCGCATAATAAGAAATATAATCAACAGTATTTAATCTACAGTAAGGATCAATAAAAACATCTCCATTTACACTTCTGATCATCCCATGAAAACCAAATTCAGTTATATCAATTTTTCCATTTGCATAAACATCATCAATTCCTTTAACACTGTATGTTCTAATGTTTGGATAGGTTATTTGCAACGCTTCATCCATAACTGGGGCTTCTACAACCTTGAATTTTTGAATGTCGCCATTAGGCATCGGTAGGTTTACAATAATAGTTGAATTATTAATCAAAATAGCCTTATCATTAGGTGCTGATTGTAAAGCATTTTTTAAAGAATTCATATCTAAACGATATGTTTTATATTTATTTGGAACAATTTCTCTCTTACCCAATACTTTAATATTTGACTCGTTTGCTTCAGTCCAAAATGATTGATTTGATTGACTATAACCGCATAATGAGGCTGTAAAAAATGACAGAAATAAACTTATTTTTTTCATGGTTAGTTTTGATATATGTATAAATTTAAAAAAAAAATAATTATTAAATTTCATTTTTTTAACAATAATTAGAATTGAAACTAACAATTATCACTTTTTTTAGCGATTTTAATTTTTATATTTGTATTGTATAAACCCAATTTAAAATTTTATAAAATGAAAAAAGTATTTATAATGTTAGCTTTCGCTGGATTAGTAGGAAGCGTTTCTGCATCAGTTAATTTTGATGATAAAGATAAAACAGCAAAGAAAGAATGCAAAAAAGGTGAAAAATCTTGTTGCAAAGAAAAAAAAGGTGCTGAAGGAAAAGCTTGTGCAGGTGATGCAAAGAGTGGTGAGAAAAAAGCATGTTGCAAAGATAAAAAAGCAATGCCTGCTGAATCAAAACCAAGCGAAACAAAATAATTAGTATTAAGTATTACAAAGCCCATTTGAAATTCAAATGGGCTTTTTTATTTTTATTTACTAAGAAATAATTATCTTGATTTTGAGACTTGAATTAATCATATTATTTGCTTTAATTTGACGAATAATTTTCACTAAAATTATATTTTTCTTTTTAATATTAAATCTATCAGATATTTTTAAAATTAAACATCAAATTTATAGTTAACTAACAATACATTGAACATATGAAAGTTGGAATTCCATCGGAAATATTCGCAAACGAACTGAGAGTTGCGGCAACTCCAAAAACGGTCAAGCGTCTGCAAAAGCAAGGTTTTGAAGTTTTTATTCAACATAACGCAGGCTTGAAAGCAAATTTTTCTGATCAAGAATTTGAAGATGCTGGTGCCCATATCGTTAAAACAGCCCTTGAAATTTATAGTCAATCTGATATTGTTTTGAAGGTTAAAGAGCCCTCAATAGAAGAAGTTGATTTAATGAAAGAAGGATTGGTTTTATTAAGTTATTTATGGCCTGCTCAAAATCAAGCATTACTGCAAAAGTTAGCAGATAAAAAAGTGAATGCTGTTGCCATGGATGCCATTCCTCGTATTTCGAGAGCTCAAAAAATGGATGTACTATCATCGATGGCAAACATTGCAGGATATAGAGCTGTTATTGAAGGTTCGTATCATTTTGGTAGATTTTTAAATGGACAAATAACAGCTGCTGGAAAAGTTGAACCAGCCAAAGTATTGGTTATTGGCGCTGGTGTTGCTGGATTAGCAGCAATTGGTGCAGCTAACTCATTAGGAGCCATTGTAAGGGCCTTCGATACTCGTAAAGAAGTGGCTGAACAAATTGAATCAATGGGTGCTCAATTTCTAACTGTTGAAATAGAAGAAGATGGGGCTACATCATCTGGTTATTCAAAAGAAATGAGTAAGGAATTTATTGAAGCAGAAATGAACTTATTTTTAGAACAAGCTAAAGAAGTTGATATTGTTATTACTACAGCTCAAATTCCTGGGCGTCCTGCTCCAAAATTATGGATGGATTATCATGTGGCAGCGATGAAACCAGGCTCTGTTATTGTTGATTTAGCAGCCTCTACCGGTGGCAACTGTGCACTAACCAAGAACGGAGAAGTTTACACAACTGATAATGGCATCACCATGGTTGGAAAATTAAGTCAATTACCAAGCCAAGCTTCTCAATTATATGGAAATAATTTATGTCATTTATTAGATGACATGGGCAAAGCTGAAAAATGGAAAATTGATATGGAGGATGCTGTTGTTTCGAGAGCAATGGTTACATTCGATGGTAAAATTAATTGGCCTCCTGCCCCACTTCCTGTGAGTCCAACAGCTGGTGGAGGTGCGAAAAAAGTAGTAGCACCAACCGCAGAAGAAATAAAAATGTCTGATGAAGCTAAATCAAAAAAAGCAGCTACATCTATGTTCATTCAATTAGGAGTAGTTGGAGCATTATTGTTTTTAGTTGGTCAATACGCACCAAGCGAATTCATTCAGCATTTTACTGTTTTTGTGCTTGCTGTTTTTGTAGGCTGGCAATTAATTTCCAATGTATCACATTCATTGCATACGCCTTTAATGGCGGTTACAAATGCTATTAGTGGGATTATTGTTATAGGAGGATTATTACAAACCACAGATGATATAAAAAATCCAATGACAATTTTGGCATTTATTGCCATTTTAGTTGCTAGCATAAATATTGTTGGCGGTTTTGTTGTGACTCATCGTATGTTGAATATGTTTAAAAAATAAAAAAATATTATGGCAATAGGAATTCAAACAGCAGCATATTTATTTGCAAGTATTCTGTTTATATTAAGTTTAGGAAGTTTATCATCTCAAGAATCCGCAAAGCGCGGTGTTTTTTATGGAATAATTGGTATGATTATCGCCATCATTGCAACTGTTTTAGGAGAAGGTGTTGCAGGACAAACATATATCATAATTGCTATAGCAATTGCTTCAGCAATAGGATTAATGCTAGCTCGTAAAGTTGAAATGACAGCAATGCCTCAATTAGTAGCCATCTTACATAGTTTTGTAGGACTAGCAGCAGTTTTAGTTGGATTTGGTTCTTATTTAGATCCTAAAACACATGAACTTCATGGTGCCGCGCATATTATTCATTTAACAGAAGTATTCATCGGTATTTTTATTGGGGCCATCACTTTCACTGGTTCTATTATCGCTTGGGGAAAATTAGAAGGTAAAGTTCGAAGTAAAGCGTTATTATATCCAGGTAGACATGCTGTCAATATTGTGTTACTGCTTACAAGCATTGCACTAGGTGTTTTGTTTGCCCAACAAGAGGGCACAAACGGAATGATGTATTTATTAATTATGACTGCTATTGCATCTTTTATTGGTGTTATGTTAGTTATGGCAATTGGTGGTGGTGATATGCCTGTTGTGGTTTCCATGCTAAACTCCTATTCTGGTTGGGCTGCATCAGCTGCTGGATTTATGTTAGGCAATGATTTATTGATTGTAACAGGTGCCTTAGTTGGTAGTTCAGGTGCTATACTTTCTATTCACATGTGCCATGCCATGAACCGTTCTTTTTTCTCGGTGATTTTAGGTGGCTTTGGAAATGCGCCAGTCAAAGGCGAAGCGAAAGCCATTGAAGGTGAAGTAACGTCGCTAAATCATGAGGAAGTTTCAGTATTATTAAAAGAGGCTAAAACGGTAGTCATTGTTCCAGGATATGGGATGGCTGTTGCTAAAGCACAATATCCAATTTACGACATGGTTCAAACCTTGCGTAAGGCTGGTAAAACGGTGCGTTTCGCTATTCATCCAGTTGCTGGGCGTTTACCAGGTCATATGAATGTTTTACTTGCAGAAGCAAATGTGCCATATGATATCGTATTAGAAATGGATGAGATTAATGATGATATGCCAAATACAGATGTTGTGATGGTTATTGGTGCTAATGATGTAGTAAATCCAAGCGCTCAAGATGATCCTGCAAGTTCTATTTATGGAATGCCAGTTATTGAAGCATGGAAAGCAGAGAAAGTTATAATCATGAAACGTTCTATGTCTGCTGGTTATTCTGGTGAAGACAATCCATTATTTTATAAACCTAATTCAGAAATGTTGTATGGCGATGCAAAAGATAGCGTTGAAAAAATACTAAGTTTTTTAAAAGCATAAAGAGTCACGATAAATCATGACATTTAGTTTATAAAAAAGGTGTGAAGAAATTCACATCTTTTTTTGTTTAAATTTATTTTTGTAATAAATTATTCTTTGTGAAAACTCTAACAGGATAAATAGCAGCTAAAAAACCAATCAGCATCACCATTCCTAATATTGAAATCATATCCTTAAATTCTACTCGTATTGGGTAATAAGAAATTACCGATTGATCATCAAATGTAATCACATGAAATTGTTGTTGAATCATGCAAACAGCTAAACCAATAATTAAACCACTTATTGCCCCAACAAAGGTAATCAATAAGCCTTCTTTCATGAAAATTGATTTAATAAATTGTTGATCTGCACCCATATTATAAAATGTTTTAATGTCTTTTTTCTTTTCAATAATCAACATCGTTAGCGAACCAATAATATTAAATGTGGCGATTATCAATATAAATGATAAAATTAAAAACACCCACAACTTTTCAATCTCCAAGGTTTTAAATAATACATCATTCGCTTCGTATTTGTTTTTCACATTGTAATTTTCACCCAAACTATTTTTTAATTGTTGCTGAATTTTATCAATGTTTGATTTATCCTTCACATTTATTTCAATCATATTAATTTCATCGCCGCAATCAAATAAAGTTTGGGCTGCTTTTAAATCAATCAAAACATACTTGTAATCAAAATCGTCATTTAAACTAAAAATACCAGCTGGACTCACATTTATTTTTGTAAACGCATCATCAGGATTTACACCTTCAAACTTACCTCTTTTAGGAGCGAAAATTGAAATGGGAGAAATAAAATCATTGACATTAATTCCTAACTTATTAGCAATTCCCTTTCCAAACAAACCATAAAATTGATTATTGTATTCGAAACGATATTCACCTTCTTTCACAACGGTATCAAAACGCGTCAGGTTTTTAAAATTTGCGTCAACACCCTTTATATTTACAACAGCTTGTTTATCATCCAATTTTATTAGTGCATTTTCTTCCAATGAATATGAAATTGCATTAATTTCCGGAATTAATTTTATTTGACGTTCGATATCCATTCTATTTAAAATGTATTTCGAGTTCACCGATGTAATTTTCAAATCGGGTTCAATGGCATTATACAAATCAGCTACAATGCCCGTTAAACCATTCATAGCAGAAAGAACAATAACTAACGCAGCTGTAGTTAATGATATAGCAATGATACTAATCCATGAAATGACATTAATAGCATGATTCGATTTTTTAGAAATTAAATATCGCTTTGCTATGAATAAGGAAAGATTCAATGTGGTTTGAATTTAAATAGGCTTATTAAACAAAGCATTTATTTTTTCAGCATAATCATAAGAATCATCTATAAAAAAACTAATCTCTGGAACAACCCTAACTTGTTTGCCAATTAAATTACCTAATATTTTTCTAATGTGTTGTTTTTGATCATTAATCATATTATAAGTTGCATTCACATCTTGTGAAGCCATGATACTGATATAAATTTTTGCAGAACTTAAATCTGAACTAATACGCACAACTGTTACCGTAACAAAAGCATCATTAAACATTGATTTAGCATTGGCTCTAAAAATTTCAGCCAATTCTTTTTGTAATAATTTTGCAACTTTGTTTTGTCTCACACTTTCCATGATTCAAAAGTAATAATTTAAAACGATAAACTATATTGAAAATTAAACATATAATATTTATGATTTTTTAGTAACCTAATACATCATATTTCATTATATTGTGTGACAATTTCACTGTTATGATTAAATTTATATGTATCAGTTTTTTTTCGACCATAGTGTTTTATAGCACATTGGCACAAACCAATTTACCTCCTGGTACTTATACTAGCGTCAATAAAAAAGCAATTAGATTTTACGAAGAAGGAAAAAAAAATTATGAAACGCGTCAAGATGTAGAGGCTGAAAATTTTTTAAATAAAGCTATTACCGAGGATGTCAATTTTGTTGAAGCACATTCTGCCCTTGCCTATTTATTAATGGAAAAAGGAAAAACGAAAGATGCGATTGCTCATTTTCAAAAAGCGATTGATATTAACCCGAAATTTTTTCCTCGAAATTTTTATGATTTAGCTCTAGCGCAGTTAATAATTTCAAATTACGATGATGCTACTAAGAATTTAGAATCTTATTTATCATCCGATCGCATTAATCCAAGTGTAAAGCAGTTAGCAGAAAAATTTTTAAAAAACGCAAAATTTGGTTCTCAAGCAATTAAGCACCCCACTCCTTTTAAACCAATTAATTTAGGTCCTGGCATCAACACAAGTGATTATGAATATTTTCCTGCAATAACAGCTGATGGAAATACGTTTATGTTTACACGAAATGTAAGGTTAGGCGAAGGTATTAACGCGCCACAACAAGAGGATTTTTTTATAAGTAAAAAAAACAATCAAGTTTGGCAAACAGCCAATCCAATTCAATCGGTAAATACAAGAGGAAATGAAGGTGCTCCAACGCTCAGTGCTGATGGTCAATACATGTTTTTTGCATCATGTGTAGAAATGGATGGCACTTATGGTTCTCCTGATAGAAAAGGATATGGCAGTTGTGATATTTTTTATTCGCAAAAATTAAATGGTAAATGGACAAAGCCACAAAACGTTGGACCAATCATTAACACTCGAAATTGGGAAACACAACCAAGCTTTAGTAGTGATGGGAAAACGCTCTATTTTATTAGAGGACAAGTAACTCGAGAAGGTATTAAAAACCCTGATATCTATTCAGCTACAATTGGTGAAGATGGCGCATTTAAAGAACCTGTGAAGCTATCAGACAATATCAATACACTTGAAGATGAAGAAAGTGTGTACATTCATCCAGATAATCAAACATTATATTTTAGCAGCGAAGGGCACCCAGGAATGGGAGGAAAAGATATTTATATGAGTAAAAAACAAGCTGATGGTAGTTGGGGGAAAGCCACAAATTTAGGTTATCCAATAAACACTGCTTCTAATGAAAATAGTTTACTTGTTGACGCTGGAGGAAAATTAGCCTATTTTGCTAGTGAACGCGAAGGAGGATTTGGTGGATTAGATATCTATCAATTTGAAATGCCTGAATCACTTCGTCCTGAAAAATTAACATACGCCAAAGGACATACCTTTCATTCAAAAACCAAAGCACCTTTGGAGGCTCAATTTGAATTAATTGATTTAGAAACACAACAAACGGTTTCTAAGGCATACAGCAATAGTGCTGGCGAATTTTTAGTAACTCTAACGGCTAATCATAATTACATTGTAAACGTGAGTAAAAATGGGTTTTTATTTTACAGTGATAATTTTTTCTTGAAAGAAAATATCACCGATTATAACAAACCTTACCAATTAGAAATTCCATTACAACCAATTGATACTGGAATAATTGAATTAAAAAATATTTTCTTTGATGTTAATAAATCGGATTTAAAACCAAGCTCATTTGCAGAATTAGATAAGGTGGTTAGTTTTTTAAAATTAAATTCTAATTTAAAAATAGAATTTGGTGGACATACAGACAACACAGGCGATAAAGCAATAAATAAAACATTATCAACCAACAGAGCAAAAGCTGTATATGACTATGTAATACAAAAGGGTGGTAATGTTGCTGAGAAATTATCATATAAAGGTTACGGTGATAGTAAACCAAAAGCACCAAACGATACGCCAGAAAATAAATCAAAAAACAGAAGAACTGAACTTAAAATTATTAGCAAATAAAAAACATTCATTAAATGACATTCATTTTTTATGATTACAGGAAAACAAATTAAAAGAAAATATGGCGAACTTGATGTTTTAAAAGGCGTTGATTTGCACATTGCACCTTCCGAAATCGTATCTATTGTTGGTTCTTCAGGAGCAGGAAAAACAACACTCCTAACTATTTTAGGAACATTAGATAAACCAACAAGTGGAGAAATCGAATTTAACGGCATTAATATTACTTCATTATCAGAAAAAAAATTAGCTCAGTTTCGTAATCAATACATTGGTTTTGTATTTCAATTTCATCATTTACTACCCGAATTTACTGCTCTAGAAAATATTTGTATTCCTGCATTCATCAATAAAGCAAGTAAGAAAGAAGCTGAATTAAATGCTTACAAATTATTAAATCTATTAGGATTAGAAGATAGAGCTAATCACAAACCATCAGAATTATCAGGTGGTGAGCAACAGCGTGTTGCCGTTGCAAGAGCATTAATCAATAATCCAAAAGTTATATTTGCTGATGAACCTAGCGGAAATTTAGATAGTAGCAATGCGCAAAAACTTCATGAATTATTTTTCACCTTACGTCAAGAGTTAAAACAAACTATTGTTGTAGTTACCCATAACGAACTATTAGCAAATATGGCTGACAGAAAATTAGTGATGAAAGATGGTTTGATAGCCTAATATAAAAATTGATTTAAAAAACTTCAAATACTTAAGCTTATTTATTTTTTTTCAAACATATCATTTTCAGAATTAAGAGAAGTTGTAAAAAGACAACGTGCTCAAAAACTATCTAAGTTAAATAATATTATACTATGGTTAAATTACTTTGCAATCATTTGTCTTTTAGCATCTGTTGCTTCTAAATATATTTCGCCAGAAAACTTTTGGTTTTTAGCTTTTTTCGGACTTGCATTTCCTATTGTTTTAATATTAAATATTTGCTTTGTTATATTTTGGGTTGCTCAATTTAGAATACAAGCTATATTTTCAATCATTGCTATTTTATTTAGCGCAAAAACATGTTTAGGTTTTGTTCAAATTGACTATAGAAATTCAGTTATAGAAAAAAAAGACATTAAAATTATGAGTTATAATGCGATGTTGTTTGATTTATATCATTGGAGTAAAGACACTAAAAGCAGAAAAACTATTTTAACCAACATTGCCCAAGAAAACCCAGAAATATTATGTTTACAAGAATTTTACACATCCGAAGAAAAGGGTGATTTTAATAACATCGACACAGTTAAAAACATCATTACTTCCAAAAATTACCATGTTGCTTATACCACAACCATGAGAGGTAAAGATCATTGGGGTATTGCCACATTTACAAAATATCCAATAGTTAAAAAAGGTAAATTTGAATTCAATACGCGGACTAATAATAGTTGTATTTATACAGATGTTTTAATCAATCAAGATACTGTTCGTATATATAATATGCACTTACAATCCATTAGCTTTAGCAAAGCCAACTATAAATTCATAAATGAAGTGAACGATGATACAACCGACGTCAAAAACGAAATGGAAAAGAGTAAGAGCATTTTAAGAAGAATGAAGCGTGCCTTTGTAAAAAGAGCCATTCAAGCTGACGGTATTGCACTGCATATAGCCAGTTGCAGATATAAAGTCATTGTTTGTGGTGATTTTAATGATACGCCAGCATCATATGTTTATCATACGATTAGAGGTAATCTTAAAGATGCATTCATTGAATCTGGTTCGGGCTTTGAGCAAACATATGCCGGCATGTTTCCTAAATTTAGAATAGATTACATTTTGCATAGTAAAGAATTTAAAAGCAAACAGTATCACCACCTCTCTGAAACTGTTACAGATCATTATCCGATCATCAGTTACATCCAACAATAAGTAGCTTCAAAAAATCAAATTTAAGATTTAACTATTTGATTTTAAACATATTGTAAATTAACAACTAAAACAATTAACCTTAAATTGTTTATTTTAAACCTAACAGTAAATTGATTGTTAGTTAATTAAACAGTAACTTTACATCATTACATTAAAATCAAAAACAATGAGTACTTCAACAATTCGGTTTAATAATGCCAATCGCACTTTTTATCAAGCTGCAAAAAAAAGAGTAGACGATTATTTTAAAATCAATAACATATCAAGATATGGAGATTATAGAATGGTATTAAAATCCATCTTTATGTTTACTCTATATTTCACACCTTTCATTCTTTTAATTACGAATCAATTCGATAGTTTTTGGGCTCAATCCATAATGTGGGTATTGATGGGCATTGGAATGAGTGGAATTGGATTATCTATTATGCATGATGCAAATCACGGCTCTTATGCTCGTAACGCAACTTTAAATGCATTAATGTGCAGAAGTATGAATTTTATCGGAGGCAGTTCTATAAACTGGCAATTACAACACAATACCTTGCATCATACTTATACCAATATTGACGATCATGATGAAGATATTGCTCCTCCAGGTTTTATGAGATTTTCACCAAATGCAGAATTAAAAAAAATACATAAATACCAATACGTGTATGCTTGGTTTTTTTATGGACTAATGACTATTATGTGGGCAACAACAAAAGATTTTAAACAACTTAATCGTTATCATAAAATGGGCTTATTAGCTATTAAAAAAACGACTTATGGGGTTGAATTATTTAAATTAATATTGAACAAACTATTTTATTTAGGATATAGTATCGCATTACCTATGGTGCTAATAAATACCCAATGGTATATGGTATTAGCAGGATGGTTAATTATGCATTATGTATGTGGAATGATTTTAGCTCTTATTTTTCAACCAGCTCACGTTATTGATACTACAGAATTTCCAGTGCCTGATGCAAATGGAAACATGCAAGACGATTGGGCAACCCATCAATTAAAAACAACATTGGATTTTGCTCAAAAAAGTCGTTTTTTTTCATGGTTTGTTGGAGGTCTAAATTTTCAAGTAGAACACCATTTGTTTCCAAACATTTGCCATATTCATTATAAAAATTTAGCACCATTAATTAAACAAACAGCTGAAGAATTTAATTTACCATACCATACTAAAAAAACATTTGGTGGTGCTATTGCAGGTCATGCTAAATTATTATATGCCTTAGGAAGATAATTTCTTAATTAATAGGAAATAAAAAACTCCCACTTCAAAATGAAGTGGGAGTTTTTTTTATCCAATAGCTCTAAGATAAATAATCCCTACTTTATTTCCCTAAAAAAACAAAACTAACAATATTCGCTCCCATTTTTAATGCTTTTTCTCTGGCTTCAAAGCTATCAGAATGAATCTCTGTGCTTTCCCATCCGTCACCTAAATCACATTCGTAGTCATAAAAACAAACTAATTTTCCTTTATAAATTAAACCAAAACCTTGTGGCGCTTTTTTATCATGCTCATGCACTTTTGGTAACCCATTTTCAAAATTAAATTTCTGATGGTAAATAGGGTGAGAAAAAGGAAGTTCAACTAAATCTAATTCAGGAAATACTTTTTTTAATTGTAGTCGAATAAAAGCATCCATTCCATAATTATCTGACACATGTAAAAAACCACCTGCTATTAAATATTTTCTTAAGTTCTCTGCCTCTTGATTAGAAAACACAACATTTCCATGTCCTGTTAAATGTACCAATGGATAATTAAATAATTCAATACTACCCACCTCAACAATGGCTTGCTCAGGATTTAATTTTGTTTTTAAATGTGTATTACAATATTTAATTAAATTAGGTAAAGACGTTTCTAAATTTGCATACCAATCACCCCCACCCGAGTATTTTAACAAGCCAATTTGCAATGACTGTGAAAAACCAGAATGGCTAAATACGAGTAAATAACCAATTAAAATGATGCGGCGTTTTTTCATATCGTATTACTTAGCATAATTATTTTTTATTAGAAAATTTAAATAAAATTTCTTTTTCACTTTTTGATAAATTCTCGTAGCCTGATTTAGAAATTTTATCAAGTATGCTATCAATTATTTTTTGCTGATTATCGCTATTTGCCTCTGACTTATTTTTACTATGATGTACTACTTTTAATTTAGACTTTTTTTCTAGTTTATAAAATGACATCAAGGACAAATCCCTTCCATTCTTTAACATATAACCATAAAATAGTCCAAAAAAAGCACCACCAAAATGTGAAATTTTTCCATGCGTGTTAATACTAAAATCAATTACTGTAACTAAAACAAATAATAATAGTGCAAAATATTTATATTTCATTTCAAACACGCCAAACAAACTAATTTGCATATTAGGCGTATAAATAGCTAGAGCAGAAACAACACCCAAAATAGCAGCAGAAGCGCCACTAAGTGGAACCATTTCTATGTTTTTATTTAAAAAAAATGAGAACACCATTAAGAATATAGCCCCAGAAATTCCGCTTAAAAGGTATACAAACGTAAAACGTTTTTCTAATAAAATACCACAAAATAACCTTCCATTAAAATACAATAAAAGCATGTTGTAAAATAAATGGCCAACATCTTGATGAGAAAACATGTAGGTAAATACCGTCCAGAATTTGCTCATTGCACTAAAAAAATCAAGCGGAAAGGCTAAATACTGAATCAAATCAAAACTAAAAATATGTTCACTGATATTAATAATCAAAAAAAGAATAATATTAATGATGATAAATAAGGTAAGTTTACCTTGTTTTCGCAATTCTGTGTTTATATGTTGTAAAAATGACATGTTATTAATAGAAGAAGTTTTTATCGCGTTTCCAAATGAGCATAATGACTACACCCACAATTAATCCTCCTAAATGAGCGAAATGACCAACATTGTCACCTGAACGATTTAAGAAACCAGTCACCAATTCAAATAAACCGTAACCTAAAACTAAATATTTGGCCTTAACAGGAATAACAAAGTAAATGTTTAAATAGGTATTTGGGAACATCATGGCAAACGCAACTAATAATCCAAAAACAGAACCAGATGCGCCCAAACAAACCAAACTATTATAAACTTGCTGCTGGTAATCCAAACCGTCAATACTTGAAAAATCAACATTAACGGTTGAAAATATTTGTTCCGATTGAAAATAGAACGCGATGTATTGAGCAATAGCAGCGCCAAAACCAGTTAATAAATAAAAGTTTAAAAACCGTTTCTGTCCCCATAAATTTTCTAAAATAGAACCAAACATGTAAACCGCAATCATATTAAAAAAAAGATGACTTAAATCAGCATGCATAAACATGTAGGTTACAAATTGATGCGGTTTAAATAAAGAAGACTTAAAATAATGCAAATCTAAATAGAGATCGAAAGGAAAATCTTTAAATAAAAAACGACTCGCTACAAACAAAGCAATATTAATGATTAATATATTTTTGACAACAACTGGTAACTGCTGAAATTGCCTCGGTCTAAACTCTTGATAACTCATCTTAAACTTACTTTTTAAAAAATGCTTCTAAATCTATTTTGCTCATCTCCATGATAATTGGCTTTCCACTTGGACTATATAACGGATTTTCACAGTGAAATAAATTTTCCAAAATCATAGTCATTTCTTCCTCTTCAAGTTGCTTACCGTATTTAATGGCTGCGCTTTTTGCCATACTCTTACAGAGATTTTCAAATGGATCCATTTTAACATCGAAGGTATTTAATTTATAACTCTCTAAAATACTTTCAATCATTTCTTGAATATTAAACTCTCCTAATTCAGCCGGTGTTCCGCGAACAATAATTGTATTTTTTCCAAAGGCTTCAATTTCAAAACCTAATACTACAAAGTAATCATTTAAAGAATTAATTAAAATAAAATCATTTGGAGTAACTTCAATTGTAATTGGAAATAATATTTGCTGACAAGCTGTGGAACTATTACTATCCTTAACAGATTTATAATGTTCGTATAAAATTTGTTCGTGTGCACGCTGCTGATCAATAACCAATACGCCGTTTTCATGAGCACAAACAATAAAACGATTATACATCTGAAACTTTTTCTGAAAACTATTTTCCGAAAACAATTGCTTTTGTTCTAAAGGTTTTTCAATGTCAAACTTTTCTTGATCAATTACCTCTGGCGATTGCGTATAATTATCATACAAACTTTGCCAGTTTTCCTTATTGTGTTTTTGCAATGCTGTTTCAGTTGTTTGCTTATAATTGTTAGCAGATTTTACATTGCTTTCGAACGGATTATAATTTGGATTAAAACTTACGGTAGGTTGGGAAACTTGTTTTGTATAATCAATTTCAAAACTCATTTCACTATTAAAATCCAAACTTGGTGCGACATTCGCTTTTCCAAGAGCTCTTTTAACTGAACTATGTAATAATGCATAAATTATTTTTTCATCCTGAAATTTAATTTCTGTTTTCGTTGGGTGAATATTAATATCTATTGTTTGTGGATTAACATCTAAAAACAAATAGTAAGCAGGATGGCTATCATTTGAAATAAGATCTCGATACGCTTCGGCAACAGCATGATGTAAATAAGGACTTTTTATAAATCTGTTATTCACAAAAAAATATTGATCACCTCGCCTCTTTTTTGCGTTTTCAGGTTTGCCAATATATCCAGTAATTTTTACAACATCTGTTTCTTCTTGAATAGTCACCAGTTTTTGTTGCAACGTTTTGGTGAATAAACCGGAAATACGTTCGATGGTTGTGGTTGATGGTAAATTATAAACTTCATTACCATTGCTGTAAAATTGAAAATGAATTGTAGGATGAGGCAATGCAACGCGTTCAAATTCATCAATGATATGTTTTAATTCGATAGAATCATCCTTAAGGAAATTTCGTCGTGCAGGAATATTAAAAAATAGGTTTTTAACACTAAACGAACTACCTGTTTGAGACTGACATTCTTCTTGTTTTATAAATTTGTTACCTTCAATTTCAATCAATTGTCCAACAACATCTTCTTGACGTTTAGTTTTCAATTCAACTTGTGCTACAGCTGCAATACTGGCCAAAGCTTCACCTCGAAATCCTTTTGTATGTAGTTTAAATAAATCTTCCGCTACTTTAATTTTTGATGTAGCGTGTCTTTCAAAAGCCATTCGTGCATCAATAGGACTCATTCCTAAACCATTATCAATAACTTGAACTAAGGTTTTACCAGCATCTTTTACAATAAGTTTAATAAACGAAGCTTTTGCATCAATAGCATTTTCGAGCAATTCTTTTACTATAGATGCGGGACGTTGTACGACCTCACCTGCAGCTATTTGGTTTGCAACACTATCAGGTAAAAGGGTAATTACATTTTGCATTTCGTAAAGGTAATTTTTTACTTGGTTTGAAGTAAAACTGATTTAAAAATAAAAAAATAAAAAATATTTCAATTAATCAATTTTATTTTATATATTACGCAAAAAAACCAATTAGTTATGTCGAAAAAAACAAAAACTTCGCCAAAAAATAAAAAAACTGTACCTAAAAAAGTTGTCAAAAAAACAACTAAAACAGTTATTAAAGCAAAGCCTGTTAAAAAAACGGCCATAAAAACTAAAATTGCACCCAAAAAAGCTGTTGCTAAAAAAGTAAATACACCTAAAAAAGTTGTAAAAAAGGCTCCAGTTAAAAAAATAATATCAAAGAAAATAGTCGCTGCCAAGAAAAAGCCAGTTAAAAAAACGATAATCAAAAAGAAAATTAGTCCTAAGAAAAACATAAAAGCAGTTGCTAAAAAAGTAGCGGTTAAAAAGTCAGCTGTTAAACCTAAATCAGCGCCAAAGAAAGCTATTGCTAAAAAAATAGTAGTCAAGAAAATGGTTGCCAAAAAGGCAATCGTTCAGAAGCCTAAAGTTGCAAAAGATCTAAAATTAAAAGCAGCAAAAGTTGAAAAAATAGTCGTTATAAAAGAACCGAAAATTAAGGTTGAAAAAGTTGCAAAAGTAAAAGTTCCAAAACCTGCAAAAATAAAGCCGATTGTTATAAAAAAACCTATTGTTGCTCCAACAACCTTTAGAAAAGCTGAAACAGGTCCAGTTAAGTTTATTAAAGAACCCAATGGAAAATTTGAGATGGAATTTGTAATCAGAGCTTCTGAAGATATGGTTTTTGAATTTGTAAGTACTGAAAGTGGCTTATCTGAATGGTTTTGCGATGATGTTACCATCAGGGATGGGGTTTTTACATTTGATTGGGATGGACAAATTCAGGAAGCAAAATTAATAAAGGAAGTTCCTCCAACCTACATTAGATACCAATGGATGGATAAAAATGATGGAAGTTACTTTGAATTTAGAACACAAAAAGATGAATTAACAAATGATATTTCTTTAATCATTACTGATTTTGCAGATAATAAAGCAGAAGAAATATCATCACGTTTGTTATGGGAAAGTCAAGTTGATAAATTACTTCACGTATTAGGATCTTTCTTTTAATAAGTGATTGACCAATTTTACTCAACTCTTATCTTTGTATCCAAAAAATAACTAATTTAGCACAAATTAACTTTAAAAAACTCGCTATCGAATAGACATCTACTTAAATTTTTTTATTAATTATTTAACTGTAGCCTTATGTCTATTCAATTGTTATCCGATAACGAGTTAATTCATTTATACATTAACGGAAATGAAACTGCACTTTCTGTTTTAGTTAAACGTCACAAACGACGAATTTATTCCTATATCTATTTAATCACGCGCAATAAATCTCTAACAGAAGATGTATTTCAAGATACTTTTTTTAAAGTAATCCAAACATTAAAAAAAGGTAAATACAACGAAGAGGGTAAATTTTTACCTTGGATTTTACGCATTGCTAAAAACTTAATTATAGATCATTTTAGAAAAACGAAGAAAATGCCTAGCATCGCCTATGTCATCAATGATGAAGGAGAGGAAACCAGTATTTTCGATATCATTCCTGATTTAAGTAATCAATCAGGAAATATAGAAGAACAAACCCAATTAAAAAAAGACATTCGCTCCATTGTAAATGAATTGCCTATAGAACAAAAGGAGGTTATTATTATGAGAACCTATTACGATATGAGTTTTAAAGAAATTGCATTGATGACAAATGTATCTATTAACACATCGTTAGGTAGAATGCGTTATGCTTTAATCAATTTAAAAAAGATGTTAGAGGAACGAAATATAGAAAGTTTTGTTGCTTAATGAATAGTAGTTTTTGTTAAATAAAAAAACCTCCAAATTGGAGGTTTTTTTATTTATAAAGTTATTGGGTATTAAGCCTCAGTTGAAATGATTTCAGGATCAACCATAATACGACCGCAGTGCTCACAAACTAAAATCTTTTTATTCATTTTAATGTCTAACTGTTTTTGTGGTGGAATTTTATTGAAGCATCCACCGCAAGAATCACGTTCAACAGGAACAACCGCTAAGCCATTACGAGTGTTTGAACGAACACGCTTGTAAGCATTAACTAATCTATCTTCAATGGCCTTAGAAGCAACTTCTGAAGCTTTCATTAAGTCTTTCTCTTCTTTTTCAGTTTCAGTGATAATTTCATCTAACTCTGATTTTTTCAATTTTAAATCTTTTTTACGTTCAGAAAAATCAACTTGAGATTTTTCAACGATTTCAGATTTTTGTTCAACTCCGAATTTGTATTCTTTAAGGCGTTTTTCAGCTAATTGGATTTCTAAATTTTGGAATTCAATTTCTTTAGTGATAGCATCGTATTCTCTATTGTTACGTACTTTACCTTGCTGCGCTTCGTATTTTTTAATATTAGCTTTAAAATCTTTTATAGATTCTGTTTTCTCAAGAATTTGTGCTTGTAATTCTTTTAACTCATCTGATAAATTGGTAACACGAGTTTCTAAACCAGCAACACTATCTTCTAAATCTTGAACTTCCAAAGGTAATTCACCTCTAATAATACGGATACGATCAATTTTAGAATCGATTATTTGTAATTCATATAAAGCACGAAGTTTTCCTTCGATAGATGCATCAACTTTTTCTTTGATTTTAGCGCACATAGTTTAAAAATAATTAACTGGGTTAGTATTTACTTCTGTTAAATAGAGGGCAAAAGTAGGAAATTTATTTGATATAACTTCATAAAATATTTCGGGTGTAAATTGCTCTGATTCGTAATGTCCAATATCTGCAATTAATATCTGATTTTCGGCATCAAAAAACTCGTGGTATTTAAAGTCTGAACTTATATAAATATCTGATTTACAATTTATTGCATTTTTTAAAAGAAAACTTCCACTCCCACCACATAGGGCAATTTTTTTCACATCTTTATTTAACAACGAGGTGTGTTTTAAAGATTTAAGATTAAATACTGTTTTTAAATGGTTTAAAAAATCGATTTCAGACATAGGATTTTCTAATTCACCTATCAAACCAGAACCAATACTTTCATTCGTATTTTCTAAATTAAAAATATCGAATGCCACTTCTTCGTATGGATGTTCGTTTTTTAATGCTGAAATGACGTCATGTTGTTTAAAAGCATCAAAAACAACTTCCAAGCGAATTTCTTTTTCTAAATGTAATGTTTCTTTATCACCAACAAAGGGATTTGAATGAGCATTGCCTTTAAAACTTCCTACTCCATCCACAAAGAAACTACAATGTGAATAATTCCCTATTTGACCAGCACCTGCTTCAAAAAGCTTATTACTAAGTGCTTCTAAATTTGCAGCAGGAACAAATGTTACTAATTTTTTTTGTGTGTATTTTTTCGGCAATAGAATCTGACAATTTATCAATCCTATTTTTTGAGCTATTTTATGATTAACACCAACTTTTAAATTATCTAAATTTGTGTGGCATGCATAAATGGCAATATTATGTTGAATTGCTTTGATAATAGTTCGTTCAACATAATTAGATCCAGTAATTTTTTTTAATCCAGAAAATATAATGGGATGGTGTGCAATAATTAAATTACATTTTTTTTCAATGGCATCATTAATTACAGCCTCGGTACAGTCTAAACAGAGTAAAGCTCCTGTAATAAATTGTTCTGGGTTTCCAGTTAATAAGCCACAATTATCATAACTTTCTTGTAATGATAAGGGTGCCAATTTTTCGAGTTCATCAATGATATGTTTTAATTCCATCTCTTGTTTTATTTTAAATCTTTAACCAACATATTACCTTTTGAAGTATTTAATACCTCATCCATTTCAATCATCAATTTATTAATCAACATTAAATCTGCCGTATTTTCAATTGGTAATTCATTCACTCCTTTTTCATCCAATTTATTGACAATAAATTTAACAGTAAGCTTAGAATCAGATATAGCAGGTTGATAGGTCGTTTCTTGATCATTGATTGTTTTTACTTCAATAAATATATGTGTTTCAATAAATTCAGCAATAATTACTTTAGTTAAACGAATTGGTAAATCTAGCTTAGAAGAAATGTCAGAAACAGATTGTGCAGGCTTACCGTCGTTGAAATTTTTCACGACATGACTTGCTATCATAAGCGCAATAACACGCTTATAGCGGTCGCTGATATTATTTATATCACTTTCCAATTCGTAATGATCTACATTTTGCCAAGCGTAGGTGAGCTCTGAACCAAATAAGACAACAAACCAAGAGTATTGAATCCAAACTAAAAACAATGGCAATGCTGCAAATCCTCCATAGATCTTATTATAAGATCCTACTCCGATTTGAGATGTAACGTAAGCCCATTGTAATAATTCAAATAAGAAAGCTGCAATAAACGCGCCTTTTAAGGCAACTTTAAAATTAACTTTAGTATTTGGTAAAGCCATATATAAAAAAATAAACATAGCCCAAACCAATGAAAAAGCAAATAGCTTTAAGAAAAAAGCGTTCATTGGAGAAATAACTGAAAAACTATTCGCAACGGTATCAAGACCTGTTTTAATAAGAATGGTAACACCACCTGATAAAATTAAAAAAACAGGAGCAATTAGCATGATTGATAGATAATCGGTCACCTTTCTTACCCATGTTCTATCTTTCTTAATTTTCCAAATGTCATTAAAACTTGCCTCAACACTTCCTAATAATTTCATGACACTCCATAATAATAATACAACGCCTACTCCAGCAATTAAACCTCCTTTAGTATTTTCGAGCATTTTATTAGCATAATCAAACGCTTGAATTAAAATATTTTTTTGATCCGAAAAATCATTGAGTAGTTGTTGTTCCAATACTTCTTGATAACCAAAGCCCTTAGCAATAGCAAACGCTAACGCAATAATTGGAACGATAGAAAATAAGGTATAATAGGTTAAAGCGGTAGACTTTACAAGACAATTGTCTTCCGTAAATCCTTTTATAGCTAATGAAAAAACGCGAAGGTGTTTCAATAAAAAACTTTGTTTCTTATTGAGTTTCCCTATTCTTAAACGCCAAAGCTTGATAGAAAAAAAATCAACTATACTTTTAAAAGTATTCATTAAACTTGCCATACCTAAATTAAATCAACCGTTATTTTTTACTGATCTCGTTTCGGAGCTGAGATGCTGTTTTTGTTCGCCCATCATGACTCCAACCTGGAGGACAAAAAATATATCCAAGTTTATGTTTTAATCCTTTTGCTTTACGCACATCTTCTATAATCGCTTTCCACTCGTGAAAAACCATGGTGATTGGGTTATAGGAATTAATATTTGATGTTAATCCATATACAACAACTTCATCTTCTTTTGCAAAAGTTCCAAATAAACGATCCCAAATAATTAAAAACATACCCATATTTTTATCAAGATACTTAATATTACTGGCATGATGAACTCGGTGGTGGGATGGCGTTGATAAAAACCATTCTAGAAAACCTAATTTTCCAATTGTTTTCGTGTGAATTAAAATGCCATAAATTTGAGTGGCCGCATACATAAATAAAATATCTAATGGTTCAAAACCAAGAATAGCTAATGGTATAAAATAAATAAAACGATACAATGGCTGAAATACAGAAGAACGAAATCCAACTGTTAAATTAAACTCTTCAGAAGAATGATGCGTAACATGAACGGCCCAGAAAAATCTGCAATAATGATCAACGCGGTGTAACCAATAAAACATAAAATCTTGAGCAATTAACAAGGTAAACCAATATAAAAATGGATTTGATTTTACATCAATTTGCACAGTTTTAAATTGATAAAAATACAATAATACTGCTAAGCAAATTCCTCTTACTATTAAATCTAAACCCATATTTAAGAGGGTTAAGTATACATTAGCTAAAATTCCCTTTACAGAATAATAGTGCTTATGTTTCAAATAACTATATACAATTTCAGAACCAATCACGATAACATAAACTGGCACAGTTACTAGCAATAATATTTCTTCTCTAAATCCTAACATAAATAAACTAATGGTAACAAAGGTATTAATCTCTAAATAAACTGAAGAAGTTTTTTTCTGTTTTAACTTCTCCGAAAACAGTCGTGTAATTTAAAATATAAAAATAGGTTCCTGAAGGTGCGGGTAAAGACTTTACATTTCCATCCCAATAGCCTAAGACTCCTGTCCATTGATATAACTTTAATCCCCAACGATCGTAAATCGTACAATTTAAATCCTTAAGATTTGAATTGCTAAATTTAAATACGTCATTTATTTTATCTCCATTAGGCGTAAAAACATTTGGGAAAATAATAATTGACTCGTTCGCAATTTGAAAACATTTAATTATAGAATCTCTACATGTCAAATTTACTGCGATTAATTTTATACAGCAATTTCCGGTATCTTTTGCCAGAAAGATTTGATTAGGAAGTGTTGACGTTAACGCATTACAAAATTCCCAAAAATAATTTGTTGCACCACTACTCGTGTTTACTAAATTTAAAACGGAGCCTTGCTGAACCATCACACTCTCTATTCCCGTAAATTGTGCTTCGATTGAATTTACGCTAACTGTAATAACGCTAACCACCGCTAAACAATTACCGCTATTTCCAATAACTGAATACGTTGTAGTAATTGAAGGTGTTACAACTTGGCTATAGGTATTTATACCATTTGACCAAGTGTAGGAATTAGCTGAACTAATTCCAGCATTAAGTGTAGTCGATTGATTAGCGCATAATGGAATAGAAAGCGAATAGTTTGTAACCGTTACGGTATTTACAAAAACAGTTGTTGTGACCGACGAATTACAAACTCCATTATAACCTGTTACCGAATAATTTGAATTAGATGAAGGTGATATAACTATGGTCGCATTTGTTGAGCCATTACCCCAAAGATATGTTGATGCGCCACTAACCGTTAATGTAGCTGATTCTCCTGAACAAATAGAAGCTGTATTGATAGTTAAAATAGGAGTAGCAAAAACGCTTACTGATGAAACTGCTGTATTTGAACATGTTCCAATATTTCCAATAACTGAATAATTTGTGGATGCTGTAGGTGAAACTAAAACGGTTTGTGTTGTTTGCCCTGTATTCCAAACATAATTAGTGGCTCCTGATGCTGTTAAAATAACTGAAGAACCAGCGCATAGGGAAAATTGTGTCACGCTAACACTAGGAGAAGTAACAACAGTAACCTGTGTTGTTTTAGTTCCAACACAAGCCCCGTTTAATCCTGTTAAAGAATAAACGGTATTTGCTAGCGGACTTACAATTAAATTACTTGAAACAGACCCAGTATTCCAAGTATACGATGTGGCACCAATTGGAGTTAATGTAACCGTTTGTCCTGCACAGATGGTAGGCGAATTGATAGATATACTTAAAGCAGAAGTAACAGTTATAAAAACAGGTTGTCGATACGAACCAGGGCAAACCCCCGCGTACACGGTGTAAGTCCCAGGCGTTGAATATCCTGAGGATGTATATGTTGAACCACTTGCAATAGTTGTTCCTCCAATAGGATTAGTAAACCATTCGACAGAAGTAGTGGGTTCCGTTGATGAAGCGGTAAGAGAAAAACTTTGATTCACACAAATAGTTTGATGGCTAGAAGCACTTAATGTAAAAGTAGAAACAACACCCAAAGTACCAATTCCACCTTTTGTTGCGCCATTTGGAGGAAAATTAGTAGCAATACTACTCGTATTACCAATAACAATTCCATTTGCACCACCAATAAGATTAGTACTTGGCATCATGCCAGAAGCGGCAATATAACCACCTCCACCACTCGCTCCTGGGCCATATGCAGTAGAATTAGAAAAAATACAATTAAAATTTACGTTTCCACCATCACCTCCTTTTGCACTTAAAGCAGATATAGCTGTTAAAGATGTCGTTCCATTTACTTTTAAAATAATGGTCCCTCCTCCTCCACCGCCGCCTGCACCATCATTCGTTCCGCATCCTAAAACTGTATTTGCCCCTTTAGCTCCATCAGCTATAATTGTTCCGCTTCCTTGTAAATTTCCATAACAAATAATATACACCATCCCTCCACCGTTTCCTCCTTGTCCCAATTGACTTTCATTACCATCACCCGAACCTCCACCTCCACCTAAAAACAATTTTCCTGTTGAGTAATTTAATGGCCTTCCTCCAAATCCTCCTACATTATTTCTATTGTCGGCTCCCCATGATGATGAACCAGGTGCTGCAGTATTAACGTTTGCATTAGAGTTTGAAAAAGTGTAACCCCCTCTACCTCCGCCAGATGAAGTATGAGTTGAAAAACCTGGACTCTCTAAATTCCAAGCTGCA
>JBIISW010000110.1:0-8519 GCA_044340865.1 Bacteroidia bacterium
ATCAAATTTAAAAATGACACCCATGACGTATTGCGAGTGATTACCTTGATTATTACTAGCGTTCCATTTACCAAGAGCTTGCACACTAATAGCTAATTGTGGTGAAATCCAAAAATTACTTCCAATGCCACCGTTTAATGTGATGATATTTTGTGCTGGTGTTTTAACATCGCCTTGACTCACTTTTCTATCAGCACTAATCATCGTGTATCCGCCACCAATAGCTATAAAAGGATTAAACCAACCTGTTTCACCAATTAATT
This sequence comes from Bacteroidia bacterium, assembly GCA_044340865.1. Lineage (GTDB taxonomy): Bacteria > Bacteroidota > Bacteroidia > B-17B0 > Aurantibacillaceae > UBA4416. The sequence continues at coordinate 264 of JBIISW010000110.1, forward strand.
CGTTTAGATCGTATTTTATTAATAGGTCAGTTGCAAAGTAATTTCTGTTGTAGTTTGCTAATTTTCCTTGAATTAAATTATTTTTTTTGTAAACGTTATAAGACATTGCTAAGTCAACACTTAATCCATAATTAAACATTTTCTCGATGTTTATTCTAGAAGGAAATGGAGCCATATTCCAAGAATCTTTTACATCAAATAATTTATCAAAGCGATGGTTGTTATCGTCTACAATATTAAAACCTAATCCAATACACCAATCCGTGTTTTTATAGTTTTGACCAACTAAAACGTTTTGAGAAATGATTAATAATAGAATAGCAATTGTACTTAAATTTTTCATGCGATAATTTTGTATATTTTTTGTGCAAATATAACTTTTAAAAAAATAACTATTATATTATTTTTTTAATCGAATTATTCGATAATTTAAACGACAATAAAGCTTTGTTAATCTAACAAGAATATTGTGAAATATAATAAAAACGAGGTTTTGTTAAATTATAATTCAGGACTTATTTTTTCATCCGTAGTTGGCGCTGCCGATTTTCTTTTTATTTTTTTATAATGATCAACCATATTATTTGGATGAATACTTCTTTTTGCTAATCTAACTATACTTGTTGTAAATCTATAAATTACAGAAAATGAATATTGCGTATAGTTGTCGTTTTTATTTCCTAATCCTAATTTTCCTAAACCAAATTTTCCTAACGCCTGTGTGCCAAATGCGATATCCTCGGTAATCCATAAATTAAAACCAAAACCAATATTATAATTAAGGCTTTTTTGCGCCTTGCCTTGAATATCGCCTGCTTTAACTTGCTTTTCCGCGCTTATAGAAGTAAAACCAAATCCTGAGGTTACAAACGGATCAAACCAATACGTTTCACCAAACCATTCATTTAAATCGTATTTTGCCATGGCATCAAAACTAAAAAAGTTTCTTTTGTAATTTGAAAAGGTACCTAAGATGATATTGTTTTTATTATATATATTGTAGTTTGCAATCCCTTCAACACTTATTCCATACTTCAACACTTTTTCAACATTAATACGCGTTGGATAAGGAGGGATATTCCATGAATTTTTGGCATCAAATAGTTTTTGAAATTGGTAATTATTGTCATCTACAATATTTACGCCAAGTCCAATTAGCCATGGCGAACGTTTAAACCATAAACTTGATTCTTGAGCAAAAATAATTTGAGTAAAACAGAATAGGCAAACTAAAATCGTTGAGATGTTTTTTTTCATAACCAATATTTTGTAAAGCAAGTTTAATCTTTTTTTTAGATTAAAACAAAAGTTTAAACAACATATTTATGTTAAAAAGCTGAGTTTTATCATATTATTTTTTTTGATTATTTAAATATTAATCGTAATTTTACGATTAATATGATTGTAAATAAAAATAGTCAGTTTGCAAAAAAAACAAACTTGGTTTCTGGATACGCAAAGGCACTATCACACCCTGCGCGAATAGCCATATTGAGGCTTTTAATTAAAAAAAATGCTTGTATTTGTGGTGATATTGTTGAGGAATTGCCTCTCTCTCAAAGCACAGTTTCACAACATTTAAAAGAATTGAAAAAGGCGGGTTTAATTAAAGGCGATATTTCTGGTGTAAAAGTGTGTTACTGTATTAACGAGTTAGAATGGAAAAAAGCACAAAAAATGATTCAAGAATTGTTTGAATCATATCAAAGTTTGACAACATGTTGTTGACATGAAATCAAATAAAATTAACATTAAATAATTAAATTATGAAATTATCAGAGATTAAAGAAACATTAAAATCGCTTAATGCGGTTACTTTTTTATTACCAAACGGAAGCATTGTGCCGCAGCATTTTCATGTGACTGAAGTTGGTCAAATTACCAAACATTTTATTGACTGTGGAGGAACAGTTCGCGATGAGAAAACAGCCAATTTTCAATTATGGGAGGCAAATGATTTTGACCATCGTTTAGCACCTCAAAAACTATTGGATATTATTAACCTTTCAGAAAAAATTTTAGGCATTGAAGATTTAGAGATAGAAGTTGAATATCAAAATGAAACAATCAGTAAGTATGGTTTAGAATTTAACGGAAAAGAGTTTGTTTTAGTTGTAAAACTTACCAATTGCTTGGCTCCAGATAAATGTGGAATCCCTGCAAGTAAATTGAAAGTTAATTTAGCTGATGTGAAAAATCAAACGACTTGTACTCCTGGAGGTAAATGTTGCTAAACATTATATTGTATTTATGTATTCTAGAATTAAAACATATTGTGACAATTTAAGTCGAGATTTTGCATTAATTTCTGTAGAAAGAAAAATACTTCTAGAGAAAATTTCAGCTTATATTACTTCTAAAAAAAAGGAAGGTAAATTGATTAATTTAGTTTACATCTGTACACATAATTCTCGTCGAAGTCACTTTGGTCAAATATGTGCACAGCTTGCTGCAAATTATTATGAAATACAAAATGTACATGTTTTCTCTGGAGGAACAGAAGCAACTGCATTTAATGCCAATGCCATTAATGCTATTGAACGCATTGGATTTAAAATAAAAAAACAGAGCCATGATTTAAATCCTTTATTTCATATGTATTATTCTGATGCGTCGGAACCAATTGTGTGTTTTTCAAAAGTGTATCATCATTCTCAAAATCCAATAAATAATTTTGTTGCAATCATGACTTGTAGTGATGCAGAAGAAAATTGTCCTTTTATTCCTGGTGTTGATATACGCATTGGAACAACGTATGAAGATCCTAAAGCATTTGATAATACACCCTTGCAGGATTCTAAGTATGATGAACGATTGAAACAAATTGCAATTGAAACCTTTTATGTTTTTTCCTTAATTAAATAACTATGTCAAATTTAAATTGTGCACCCGCTTCAAACCGAAAAAAATTAAGCTTCTTAGACAGTTACCTAACCTTGTGGATATTTTTAGCAATGGCAATAGGTATTTCTATTGGTTATTTTATTCCAGGCTCTTCAGTTTTTATTAATTCCATGTCGAAGGGCACTACTAATATTCCTTTGGCCGTAGGTTTAATTTTAATGATGTATCCGCCATTAGCAAAAGTGAATTATGGAAAAATTCCAAAAGTATTTAAAAATGTAAAATTGATTTTTGTGTCATTATTTATTACATGGGTTATTGCACCGTTTTTCATGTTTATATTATCTTATTTGTTTTTAAAAGATTACCCCGATTACATGACGGGCTTAATTTTGATTGGCATTGCACCTTGCATTGCCATGGTTATTGTTTGGAATGAATTAGCAGAAGGTAATAGAGAATACATCGCAGGTTTAGTTGGTTTAAATAGTTTGTTACAAGTGCTATTATATTCAGGTTACTCTTATTTATATTTAACTAAAGTGCCTGTTCTTTTTGGTATGAAAGCGTTTGATATTTCGATAAGTATGTCTCAAATTGCTGAAAGTGTTTTTATTTATTTAGGAATTCCTTTTTTTGCTGGTATAGTTAGTCGTTACTCATTAATTAAATTAAAAGGAGAAGAATGGTATCATCATAAATTCATTCCTTTTGTTTCTCCAATCACATTAGTTGCCTTGTTATTTACTATCATCATCATGTTCAGTCTGAAAGGAGAAATGATTGTTGAAATACCAATGGATGTTATTCGGATTGCAATTCCTTTAGTAATTTATTTTGCCGTTATGTTTGTGATTACTTTTTTTATTGCAAAAAAAATGGGAGCAGATTATTCAACTAACGCAGCATTATCATTTACAGCAACCGGAAACAATTTTGAACTAGCTATCGCTGTTGCAATTGGTGTTTTTGGTATTAACAGCGGACAGGCATTTGCGGGTGTAATAGGGCCTTTAGTTGAGGTTCCAGCATTAATTATGTTGGTTAAATTTTCTTATTGGTTAAAACAAAAATACTATAAACCTATTCGTTAATTTTTTTTGTTTGTCTGAGATAAAGAATGTCACCAATTTTTAGGGTGTCCTCAATTTTTAATTTGTTTTTTTTGCATAAGCTTGTTAATCTAATGCCATGCAATTGAGAGATTGATTTGAGTGTTTCGTTTTTTTGAACAACATGATATGGTTCCAACGCTTTTCTTCGTTTTTTTTGAATGTATATTTTTTGCCCGTAGGTTAATTTATCCGATTTAGTTAAATCATTATAAACTAATAAATCTTTTAATTCTAAATTAAAATCATGGGCTATTTTATAAAATGAATCATTCTCTTTAGCTATAATAAATTGCACATGATTAAAACGGTATACTTGCCTAATAACAAGTTCTGGCTGAATAATTTCTTGAGATGGAAAATTTAATTTGGGCGTATTTTCAATGTGATTTAAATCTTGTAAATTATATTTTTCAATTAATTTAATTAAGCGTTCTGGATAGCTTGGATCCGTTGCGTAGCCGGCATTTTTTAAACCATAACACCATCCTTTGTAATCAGTTATTTTTAATTCAAATAATGACGCGTACCTAGATCTTGAAAATAAAAATAAACTGTGATCGCTATATGAATCTAACACGTGCTCATATTTTCTAAAGCATTCATTTGCTTCATCATCATCCATGATATATGTTTCTCCCGACCATTCCTTATGACATTTAATGCCAAAATGATTATTTGCATTACGACAGAGTGGGCTATTACCGTTGCCAGTTTCAAGCATTCCTTGAGCCAATGTAATACAAGCAGGAACTTTATGTAAATACATTTCTTTAATCGCATCGTCTTTAAATTTTGCAATGTATTCTTCAGGAGTCATTTTATTTTGACTCAATAACGAGCTACTCAATAATAAGAGTAAGCAAATGCGTTTTAGTAGTTGAATAGACATCTTTATTTTTTGCGTAATGATTTTAAATTCATTTTTTCTATTGCATTCATTTTTTCAATACAAGTTGTAAATGCAACGGGATTGATATGTTTAATGTTATTTTTAATTAAATGATACGTTTGATCAGGATACACATTATAACATTCACGTAATGCCCAGCCTACTGCTTTCTGCACATAATACTCTTTATCGTGTATTAGATTTAAAATTAAAGGTTGAGCAAAATCAAACTCAACTTGTTTTTTTTTGGTTCTTGCATAATAAAAAAGACAAATTAAAGACTGTCTTCTTTCCCATAAGGCATTTGATTGATTCCATTTTAAAATCAAGGATTCCATATCTTTTTTTGTCTCATCATGTTCTAATAATCGTGTTAAATATTTAGATAAATTATCAGAATGAGCCCAATTATCAACTTTTTTAATCCATTTAGGCAATACCTTTAATTGATTTTTTGCAGGAATATGTTGATGATTTTTATCTAAAAAAATGAATGATAAATTTTTAACCTCAAAATATGTGCTTTCTATGAATAAGGTGTGAAATTGCTGAAACGATTTTAAAACCGAATCATTCAAAATATCAAATCCATATTTAAATCGTTCTACTTGATCTTTAGATGTAAGTCCGAGGACAGTTAAATTAGTGCCAATGTATTTTTTTAATTTTTCAGCTGTTTGTTTATCTACTTTTTTTGAAAGAATAGTTAAATTCCCCTCCGCTTCTTTGGTATATTTGCTTGTAATTGATTGCATTTATCTAAAAGTAATGAAATATTTAAATTTAAATATTTATATGCTAATTTTTAAACATTTTTGTTTTAATTAATTTTATTTAGTAAAACAAATCAGTGATGGTTCTCATTTTTATTACGGCTTGTTGTTTTGATTGGTTATATAATTTTGACACTAAGAGTATGATAGGCCTTGTTATAATCTATTGATGTCATTATTAAATCATTATTTTTTTGTAATTTTAAAATCGTACTAATTACTAAATCAAACTAATGAAATCAATATTAGGAATTATTCCTGCTCGTTATGCTTCAAGCCGTTTTCCAGGAAAACCATTAATTGAAATATTTGGTAAATCAATGATTCAGCGTGTTTACGAACAAGCTAAAAAATCACCTTTATTATCAGATGTTATTGTTGCTACGGATGACGAACGTATATTTAAGCATGTTGAAAGTTTTGGAGGAAAGGCAGTGTACACAAAAGAATCTCATCCAAGCGGTACAGATCGTTGTTTCGAAGCCCTTCAAAATTTTAATTCCAATTTTGATTATGTTATTAATATTCAAGGCGACGAACCGTTTATAGACCCAACGCAGATCGATTTATTATGTGAAGTTTGTGATGGTCATACGGAACTTGCAACCTTGATGATTGAAGTTGATTCGCATGAAGTTTTATTTGATATGGGTGAGGTGAAAATCACATTGAATAAGCATCATGAAGCGCTTTACTTTAGCAGAATGGTTATTCCATTTATTAAAGGAGTAGCTCAAGAAGAATGGCATTTACATCATACATATTTTAGACATGTTGGAATGTATGCTTATAGAAATGATGTGTTAGAGCAGATAACAAAATTGAATACATCTTCTTTAGAAAATGCAGAATCGCTTGAACAATTGCGTTGGCTTGAAAATGGTTTTAAAGTAAAATGCGCAGTGACTCATTTTGATAGTCATTGCATTGATACACCTGAAGATATTGAAAAAGTTATACGTTTAATGAAATTATAAAAGACGATGGAAAACAAGAATTTAATATTTATTTGTGGTTTTATGGGTTGTGGTAAAACAACTCAAGGAAAAAAATTAGCAAAGCTAATGGGGTATTTTTTTATTGATTTAGATGAATATATTGCAAATAAATTTGATAAAAATATTACAGATCTTTTTCAGGAAATAGGCGAAACCGAATTCAGAATGATTGAAACTAATGCTCTTAATGAATGTATAACTGATAATCAAAAAACTATCATTGCAACGGGTGGAGGCACACCTTGTTTTAATAATAACATGGATTTAATGAAGCAAAGTGGGAAAGTTATTTATTTAAAAATGACAGCTATTGATTTATTTGCTAGATTATTTAATGCAAAGGGAGATAGGCCATTAATTAAAGATAAAGATGATGAAGATATGCTTTTGTATATTGAAAATTTATTAAAAACGAGAGAAGTATTTTACAACCAATCCGATGTAATTGCAGACGGAACTGTATTTGGCGTTGATGTTTTAAGGGATGATATTTTAAAATTGATTTAATTGACTAATGCTTAAGAAAATAATATTTCTTTTTTTTTCTTTTTTTTTCTTTTCGAAAATTCATGGGCAATTTGAGCAATATAAAAATTGCGGATTTCAAGTTGGCTTTGTAAGTGCTATTGGAACTCATTTTCAGCGAATTGGTTTTGTAACTCAAGCTTATTATGTATCTAATTTTGCACAGGTAAATGCATCGTTTAGAGTATATGATAATTTTAAAAATTTAGGACCAAAAGGAGAGTATCTTGAACTTTGTACTTCCTTGGGTTTAGTATTAGGCTATGGTAAAAAAAACGATGAATCGAATTATTTTATAAGCTGTATAGGAAATCAAACCGGTTATAAGAATTCGTTTTCTTATTGCTACAATGTGTGGTATAATAAAATTAAAACCTCTCAAGTTACTGGTATTGTTGCCTTTCAATTTGATAAATTTTCTATAATCACAGAAAATGATTTATTAGCTAAACCCATTTTAGATCGATTTAGAACTGGGGCAATTTTATTACAATATCAAGATAAGTATATTCAATACGCTATTAATTGTACCATGTGGACTGGAAAAATGGGTATAGCAGTAAAAGATGACGTGATGTTTCCTTCAGGGTATGTTACCTCTAAAGGTGGTATTTATAGTGATTTATCACATGGATTGTTGAGTGGCCAGGTTAAATTTGCAAATGAGTATGGTCAATATTTTCAATTAAATGCAGGTATAGACGCAGAGCAAGTAAGAAATACTGTTCAAAATAAATTAATACACGATATGGCTTTTTTGCCAAGACGTCTTGTAAAATCTTCTAACTGTCATATACCAATGCTTGATGTAAATAATGAACAGTTTTTAAAACGTCCAAATCAGCACATTAAAAAACCAACTCTGTTTCTTAATACTTTTACATCTCCAAGTATTTTTTATTAAGTGTTTATTTTTCTATTAAAAAATAAATGCAGAAGTTTTTTTTTATTTTATAAATTAAACAATGGTTTTCTGTCAATAAAACCTCCACCAATTAAATCATTACCTTCATAAATTACTGCACTTTGTCCTGGAGCAATACCAGTAGCCGATTCATGAAATACAATATTTAATTTATTATCAATTGTATTTATAGTGCTTAATCTACCAG
>JBIISW010000111.1:0-8487 GCA_044340865.1 Bacteroidia bacterium
CAATAGCATATTCCATGATTAAAGCCCAACCAATAATCCAAGCAAATAATTCGCCAAAGACAACATAACTATAAGTATACGCACTTCCTGAAACAGGCAATATACTGGCAAATTCAGCATAGGCAAAAGCTGCAAAACCACAAGCAATTGCAGTAAAAATAAATAAAAAAATAACTGCTGGACCTCCATCAGCACTTGCTTGTCCAATCGTTGTGAAAATCCCTGCACCAATAATAGCAGCAATACCGAGTGCTGTTAAATCTTTTACGCCAAGGTGTTTCGCTAAGCCTCCGTTTAATTTACTATCACTTTCAGCCTTTGCTAAAATATCTGAAATATTTTTTTTTCGAAATAATTGATTAAGATTCATTGAAATTTTGAATTTAGATAAATATACAAATTATCATTTAGTTTGTATAAAGGATAAAAGTAATGTGTATTGAAAAATAAAAAAATAGCACCATTACAAATTACTAACAATCGCTAAACGCTTGTTTTTTTTATCAAAAACGAAGCGTGTAATTTTTTTGATTCCTAATTGAGAAAAAGAAAATAATACTTCCCACGTTTTAGAAGATTCTTTATAATACAACAAGTCAGCGTTCTCTGATTTTATTAAACCCAACTCATCATTCCAGACAAAGTCTTCATTTAAGGATGGATAGGAAGCGTAAATTTTACTTTCTTTCATCGTTGGATTGTAAATTCTAAATTCAACTGAAGAGGAATCTTTTTTAAGACCGTAAATAAATTGTGATGTCTTGCCATACTTTTTAAATGCACGAGTGGGATTATCACAAATCCAAACATCTTTATGTGTATGAATATTCCAAGCTCTGAGAGAATGCGGATTGGTCAATTTATAATACAATACCGTATCCTTATTTAACCAAGTAAAATAGCCAACAGAATCTGGATTATTTATTTTATCACTAATTTCTATAGGTGCTATTTTATTTTCAATATCATAATTAACTAGCTTTTGCGAGGAGTCTTTCAATACTACAACACAGGTTAAAAACTTTTTATCACACGTCACTGTTGGCGAATATTCACTCTCCTGGCTTTGGCAAACTAATTGTGTTATTTTATTTTTTAAATTATAAACAAAAATGTCTGTTTGATTTGAATCCTTATTACTTACATAATAAATTTCCTTACCATTAAATGAAAAACTTGGTTGATTGTCGTATCCTTTACGATTGGTGAAATTCAAAGGTTTTTCAAAACTATATTTACCTTCTTTTTTGATCAGATCTACAACCCAAATATCCGCTTCTGGCATTTGAGCAAAACAACAATTCGAAATAAAAAAACTAAATAGAAATACTTTCATCATATGTTTTTAAAAAAAATAATTTTTGTAGTTGATATACAACAAATCCAAAAAATAATCCAACGGACATGCCCACAAAAATATCGGAAGGATAATGAACGCCAAGATACATACGAGAATAGGAAACTAAAGCAGCCCAAATAAAAAACACGAATCGAGATGCTTTTGTTTGTTTATTAAATAATAAAAATAAAAACATAGCAATACCAAACGTATTAGCTGCGTGGCCTGAAAAGAAGCCATAAGTGCCACCTCTGTAGTTTTTCACGATTAATAAGCTGTCTTTAATTTCAACATTATGAGTAGGTCGAAAACGCTTCACTGATTTTTTTGTTATCGTTGCTGTTTGATCACAAAGTGAAATTAGTAGAGCTACAAATACTATCAAAATAGCCGTTTTCTTTACGCCAATTTTTTTATAAATCAGGTAAATCAGATACAAAAAAAGTGGTGTAAAAATCCAAATTTCAGAAAGGTAAAACATCACGACGTCTAAAAACGAACTATGAAAAGAATTGATAGCAAGTAAAATAGTTTTATCGATGAGTTTGAGTGAATCTATCATTTTTAAAAATAATCAAAAAAACAATTCGATGTTTCTTTTCTATAAATCAAATTGTTAAAAACTTGTTATTAATCCATTTTTAAGCACTTTTCAACAAAGTTCAAATAAGCAAAACCAACGATTATCTTTGTACTTTACTACAATTTATGAGTTCAAATAAGAAAATCAAAAGCGCACTAGTTTCTGTTTATTACAAAGATCATTTAGAGCCAATCATTGAAAAACTAAACGCGTTAGGCGTAACCATATATAGCACAGGAGGAACCTTGTCTTTTATTGAAAAATTAGGCATTCCGGTAAAATCTGTTGAAGGGTTAACATCCTATCCTGAAATTTTAGGAGGAAGAGTTAAAACTTTGCACCCGAAAATTTTCGGTGGAATTTTAGGTAGAAGAGATTTAAACACGGACGTCGCTCAAATGGAAAAACACGACATTCCAGAAATTGATTTAGTGATTGTCGATTTATATCCGTTTGAAGAAACTCTCTCCAGTGGAGCTAGTGAAGAAGACATTATAGAGAAAATAGATATCGGAGGCATTTCATTAATTAGAGCGGCCGCTAAAAATTTCAACGATGTTATCATTGTATCATCACGAAACGATTATCCATCATTAAACGATTTACTCGAGAGTAAAAATGGTTTTTCTGATTTAGCTGATCGAAAATCTTATGCCGCGAAAGCATTTGCAATGAGTAGTCATTACGATGCTGCTATTTTTAACTACTTCAACGATACTGAAAAATTACCGATTTTAAAACAAAGTATACACGAATCTAATCCATTGCGTTACGGAGAAAATCCTCATCAACAAGGTGTTTTTTACGGTGATTTAAATGCCATGTTTGAAAAATTAAATGGTAAAGAATTATCTTATAACAATTTATTAGACGTTGATGCCGCCGTAAACTTGATAGCAGATTTTTCATCTGAACCAACCTTTGCTATTTTAAAACACAATAATGCTTGTGGTGTTGCATCTCGTTCAACCTTATTAGAAGCCTGGCATGCTGCATTAGCGGGTGATCCGGTTTCTGCGTTTGGAGGTATTTTAATTTGCAATACCGAAATTGATTTTGAAACAGCAGAAGAAGTGAATAAATTATTTTGCGAAGTTGTAATTGCGCCGTCTTATTCTGAAAACGCATTAAGAATATTGAAATCAAAAAACAATCGTATTATTTTAATTCAAAAACAGGTTGCCTTGCCAACTAAATTAATTCGAACCTTATTAAACGGCGTAGTGGAACAGGATAAAGATTTAGTAACTGAAACAGAAACCAACTTGACGCCAGTTACAACAGTTGTTCCAACTCAACAACAAATTAAAGATTTATTATTTGCTAATAAATTAGCCAAGCACACTAAATCAAACACGATTGTAATTGCAAAAGACAATCAATTATTAGCGAGTGGCACAGGACAAACATCCCGCGTGGATGCCCTTAGACATGCCATATCAAAAGCAACAAGTTTTGGTTTTGATTTAAATGGAGCGGTAATGGCGAGTGACGCTTTTTTTCCATTTGCAGATTGTGTTGAAATTGCTCATAACGTTGGAATCAACACAGTTATTCAGCCCGGAGGATCAATTAAAGACAAGGATAGTATTGCTTATTGCAATGACAATGGAATGAGTATGGTATTTACAGGTTCAAGACATTTTAAACATTAATATATTATTTTACAAATATTTCGTAGATTTAATTAACCATCTGCACAAGCATTTAACCTAAAAAAACATCAAACTGAATATGGGATTATTTGATTTTTTAACACAAGATATAGCCATTGACTTAGGAACAGCTAATACCATTATCATTCATAATGATAAAGTAGTTGTTGATCAACCAAGTATTGTAGCCGTGGATAGAACAACAGGAAAAGTAATAGCTGTTGGAAAACAAGCGCAGATGATGCATGGTAAAACACATGAAAACATTAAAACGATTCGTCCATTAAAAGATGGTGTAATTGCCGATTTTCAAGCTGCTGAAGAAATGATAAAAGGTATGATCAAAATGATCAATACTGGAAATAAATTTTTCAAACCATCTTTAAGAATGGTTATTTGTATTCCAAGCGGAATTACTGAAGTTGAAAAACGTGCGGTAAGAGATAGCGCTGAACATGCAGGTGCAAAAGAAGTGTATTTAATTCATGAACCTATGGCAGCAGCAATTGGGATGGGCATTGATGTTGAAGAACCAGTTGGTAATATGATTATTGATATTGGTGGTGGTACATCTGAAATTGCTGTCATGGCTTTAGGTGGTATCGTGTGTGATAAATCAATTCGAATTGCAGGTGATGATTTCAATGCAAATATTGAAGAATACATGCGTCGTCAACATAATATTTTAATAGGTGAACGAAGTGCTGAACAAGTGAAAATTGAAGTTGGTGCAGCTATGACAGAAATCGACAATCCTCCTGCAGACTATGCTGTTCAAGGAAGAGATTTAATGAGTGGAATCCCAAAAGAGGTATTTGTAAGTTATGTTGAAATTGCACATTGCTTAGATAAATCTATTGCAAAAATTGAAGAAGCTATTTTAAATGCCTTAGAAATGACTCCTCCTGAATTAGCTGCAGACATCTATCGTAAAGGTATTTTCATGGCTGGTGGTGGCTCATTACTTCGTGGACTTGATAAACGAATTTCATTAAAAACAAAATTATCCGTGCATGTTTGCGATGATCCTTTGAGAGCCGTGGCAAGAGGTACAGGTATTGCACTTAATAATGTTCACAAATTCCCATTCTTAATAAAATAAATAGCTAGTTTCATTTTACTTTAGATTAGAATCAATCAACTCAATTTTTTGTTTGTATTAAAATTTTAATTGGTGAAATAAATAAATAGAAATGAATAATATATTTGCTTTTTTATACAGGAATAATTTCTTTTTTATTTTTTTAATTCTTGAGATTTGTTGCATTGTTATTATTTCTAAAAACAAAGGTTACCAAGGTTCAAAGTTGATTAATTCATCAAATGAACTAAGTGCTAATGTATACCAATTTTCTGCAAACACTAAAGAATACTTGCAACTGAAAGAAGAAAACGATCGCTTAGCAAAAGAAAATGTTTTCTTAAAAAATCAAACTAAACTTGGGTTTGCCATTTTATCGCTCAAAAACTATAAACAAAACGATACATTATACAGGCAAGAATTTGAATTTATCAATGCTAAGGTTATTAATAACACCGTAAACAAACGTAATAATTATCTAACCTTAAACATAGGCTCTAATCAAGGAATCTCACAAGATATGGCTGTGATTAACAGTGAAGGTATTGTGGGTGTTGTGAAAGCAGTTTCCGAAAATTACTCCTCAGTTATGTCTGTCTTACACAAAGATGTTATTGTTCCTTGCAAACTAAAAAAAGAAGGCATCAACGGTACTTTACTCTGGGAAGGTTTAGATTACAAATACTGCAACTTAATTGATATCCCGACACATGCTAGATTAAAAAAAGGGGATAGTGTGATTACCAGTTCATTGTCAGGCATTTTTCCTGAAGGTATTTTAGTAGGTTTTGTTGATAGTCATGAACGAAGACAAAATGAATCTTTTTATACGGTGAAGATTAAATTAAATCCTGACTTCAAAAAACTGAATCATGTTTCGGTTATTAAGTATATCTATAAAACAGAAAAAGACAGTTTAGAAATTAAAACACAAACGCAAGGTGATAAATAATATTTTAAAAAATAGTTTTCGGTTCTTCATTCTAATCCTATTGCAAGTGCTTATTGTACAAAACATTCGATTAGGTTCATACATTATTTTATTTCCCTATGTGTTATTTATTTTAATTCTTCCATTTGAAACGCCAAAAATATTGGTTTTATTATTAGCGTTCATCACGGGTTTAACCATAGATATGTTTTACGACACCGCAGGCATGCACGCCGCAGCATGCACGGTTATTGGATTTTTGAGGTATTATATTCTAAAACTATTATCTCCGCGCGAAGGATATGACGTGGGCTTAACTCCAACTATTGACAGCATGGGTTCTGCATGGTTTGTAACCTACGCATTAACAATTATTTTCATCCATCACCTATTTGTTTTTTACATCGAAATTTTTCGATTCAACGAATTTTTCAGAACGCTCTTACGTGTTTTTATTAGTTCGATTAGTACATTTATCTTTGTTTACATTCTTCAATTTTTATTTTATAAATCAAATAAAGTAAAATAATGTATCAATCTAATTTATCAGAAAGAAAAATCATCATCTCAACATTCTTCATTGTTGTAGCTATCATTTACATTTCACGTCTTTTCTATCTACAGATTGTTGACGATCAATATAAATTAGATGCTCGTAATAACGCCTTTAGATATAGAACGGAGTATCCAGTAAGAGGTTATATTTATGATAGAAATGGCAAGCTACTTGTTTTTAATGAGCCTTCATACGACTTGCTTATTACACCTAAATTGGCAAAGAATTGTGATACTATGGCGCTTTGTAAAATTTTAGAAATTACAAAAACAGAATTTTTACGACGCATGAAAAAAGCCACGCAAGCACCCAATTCGCCGCGTAAAGAAAGTATTTTCGAAAAACAATTATCACCTAAAATTTACGCAGCCCTTCAAGAAAAATTATATCGATTCAAAGGCTTTGATCTTCAATCGAGAAATGTAAGAAAATACCCACGCCCCATTGCAGCTCATTTATTAGGTTACGTAGGTGAGGTTAGTAAAGATAAAGCAGCAAAAGATAACTACTACAAAGAAGGTGATTACATTGGTATATCTGGTATTGAGCGATCGTACGAAGAAGAATTGAGAGGAAAAAAAGGAACTCAAATTGTGATGGTAGACGTGCATAATAAAACAAAAGGTCGTTTTATGGACGGGCTTTACGATACATTGGCAAGACCTGGCAAAGCCTTATTTAGCAGCATTGATATTGATATGCAAGAATATGGTGAAAAATTAATGACAGGTAAACGTGGTTCCATTGTAGCCATCGATCCACAATCAGGAGAAATATTGTGTTTAGTTTCAAGCCCTGGTTATGATCCCAATTTATTAGTAGGTGGAAAAGAACGTTCTCGAAATTTCACCAAACTGTATTACGATTCCATTAATAGACCACTTTTTAATCGCGCATTAATGGCCATGTATCCGCCAGGCTCAACCTTTAAATTGATTGATGCCTTAATTGCACAACAAGATAATTTAATTTCACGATCAACGTCTTTTCCATGTAATCGTGGTTATCCGCCAATGGGTGGACATCCAAGATGCCATGCTCATCCTGGTGTTGATTTAACAGGATCAATTGCAACCTCTTGTAACTCCTATTACAGTTATGTGTTTAGAGAAATTGTTGATCAAAAAAAATATCCGAAATTTGAAGATGGCTATAATCATTGGCGTGATGCCGTTCGTTCTTTTGGTCCTAATACAAAATTAGGAAGTGATTTACCTTATGACAAACCAGGTAATGTGCCATCTGTAGAATATTACAATAAAGTTTTCGGTAAAAATCATTGGCGAAGCAATACGGTTGTTTCCTTAGGAATTGGACAAGCTGAATTAACCTTGGTTCCTTTGCAAATGGCTAACGTTGTGGCCTCCATTGCAAACAGAGGTTTTTATTACACACCACATTGTATTAAAGGCGTTGGTTTAGAAAAAAAATTAGATCCTCGCTTTAAAGAAAAACATTTTACGTATGTGCAAAATCAAGTAGCGTATGACAACGTGCATGATGGTATGCAACAATGTTTTGATGCTGGAACAGGATATGCCTCTCGTATACCAGGCATTGTTGCTTGTGGCAAAACAGGAACAGCCGAAAATCCACATGGAGATTCGCATGCCGTTTTTTCCTGCTTTGCACCACGTTACAATCCTAAAATTGCTATTGTGTGTTTAGTTGAAAATGCTGGATTTGGTGGTACATGGAGCGCACCTATTGTGAGTTTAATCGTTGAGAAATATTTAACAGGAAAAGTAACACGTCCTGATCTCGAAAAAAGATTGATAGAAGCAGATTTAATTAATAGAAAAAATTTATTAGGCTCTGGACATCACTAATTTAATACCATGAGAAAACAAGAACATAGTTTATTTTTTGGTGTCGATAAAATAACTGTATTGACTTATGCACTATTAGTGTTGATGGGCTGGTTTAATATTTATGCGGCTGTTTACAATGAAGATCATCAAAATATTTTTGATACGACCCAAAAATATGGAAAACAATTAATTTGGATTTCTTCCGCTGCACTCATTGCTGTTTTTATTTTAATTATTGATGCAGGATTTTTTACGGTATTTGCTTATGTGTTTTATGTAATACTTCTATTAGCATGTATTGCCGTTCCATACCTTGGTAGGGAAGTAAAAGGGAGTCGTTCTTGGTTTCGTTTTGGTGACTTTGGTGTGCAACCAGCCGAGTTTATGAAATTTGCAACCAACTTAGCGCTAGCAAAATTTTTAAGTAATGTCAATATTGAAGTGCAAGAATCGAGAAGAAATAAACTCAGTGATATTCTTAAAAATTATCAAAACACCATTATTGCAGCCATTTTTTTAGGTTTGCCTTTG
>JBIISW010000112.1:0-8347 GCA_044340865.1 Bacteroidia bacterium
CCTTCTCCAAAACAATAGTTACTTTCTGGATTTACAATATGCTCTTTATTAATGGCCGCTAAATCTCTCCTGCGTGCTTTTACATCTTTTCCTCTTTCAAATACAATGGGTTTTATCCCTAATTCTAAACACCTTAAAGCGGCATATAATCCAGCAGGACCTGCACCTATGATTGTAATTTCTTTTTTAGAGCTTGAAACATCTTTATAATGAATGTTTAATACTTCGTTAGTAACAACTTCATTAATCCAAACACCAAGTTTTAAATTTATTTTAATATTTTTCGATCTCGCATCAATACTTCGTCTTAGTATTTTTAAATGAAAAGTGTCATTTTTTTGTAAGGATAACTGGTCAGCAATTTCTTGTTTTAATAGTTGTTCGTTGTAAGCTATGTGTGGCGCAACAGCAAGGTTTATTTCTTTTTTCATAATGAAAGGTTATTATCCTTTATTTATATTATTTATTCTTAAGCAATGGTTGATCTTTAGATATACAATCATTTGTACTTTTCATTCTTTTTTTTCTTTGTCCACAATGAGTAAATAACGCAATCTTCAAATTAAAATAAATATTTGCGCCATATGTGTTTCTAACTAAACCAAATATATAACCAGCTCTATCGGTCCCTATAATAAAATTAGTGCCAAATCTTAAAGCAAAGCCAACTTGTGGATATGTCCAATTATAAAGTGAAATGGGTAATGCGGCACCAAAATATTTTCTGTCATAGCGAGGAGTAATGCTCAATAAGTCAGGTCTTTTTAATTGACCAACAATTCTTGGCCCAACGCTTATCGAAGAATTTATAAAAAAATTATTTTCAAAATTATAATCATACTGAACATTTATTCCAATTGGCATAACGGCAAGAAAATGATTTTTACTGCTTGTTTTTAAACCGTTTCCAACCCTAGAAAGTTCTTGATCAATACTTTCAAAGGAATTGGCTTTTGTGCTATCTAAATTTATGCTTCCAGAATCATATTCAATTTTTTTAGAGGAAGCATTTTTTTTATAGTTTATAAATCCTAAATCAGTAATGGAAGCGCCTAATTTATATTTGTAACTAATGTGTTTGCACCCGCTTATTTTTTTATTATTTGGAGAATAATTACTCACAGCTTCAAGCATTCTGGTGTAACTCCAGCCAAGATCAAGCGCAATACCTTTTCCAGCATTCCATTGAGGGATGTTGTATTTGTAGGAAATACTAGCGTGTACATTTTCTAAATCTCCTGTGTTTGAAATGTCATAGTCCGCATCATTTACTCTAAAACTGGCATGTGCAATGCCAACTAAGTATTTTAAATTCACGCCTACATTTCTGAAACTATAATGATTTCTTCGATACATGTATGCAGCATTCAGGCCAAATTCAGTCCATGCTCCGAATCCAAAAAATGCTCTTTGATTTTGAATCCCGTTTTCATTAAAGTAGGATTGGTCTTTTGTTTTCAAAACATAAGAGGCTAATGTTTTTGAAACTTTGGCTTCTGCCATGGATCGACCATTGATAAAAAAACCAAATGAGTAATTATCAATAGATACTCCAGCTGAAGGACCTTCTATTGTAAATTCTGCAAATCCACGTTTAGTAACGTCTTTTAAATTTTGACCAGGATTAGAAAAATTATTTTTTAAAACGGACGATGTAGATTTAGGATAATAAACGAGGTTATTTGCAATAAAGGCATTCGCGCCAACAACATTAATATCAATAAATAGTTTTGAGTTAAGGAAATTTGTTGGGTTTGAGTATATGCTACTTATTCCCGCATATTCGCTGTTAATATAACCAAGCTTATCTTGAGAGACTAATTGATGAGCAGTCAATAATAATAACAGTAATTTTTTCATGTCAATTAGATTGAGCTTGATTATCCTTCAAACGTAATAGAAAAGACAAACATCTTTGAGTTTACTTTATCTACACTGTTTGAAAATATATTCTGATTTTTATTCAGTAAATTCTTTGTCCCATTTATGACTTTACATTCCAGGCCAAGTTTAAAGTATTGCAAATAAAAATCAACCCCTGCACCACCGCTGTAAAAATAATCATCTCGTTTTAAATTAACAGCATCTTCTAATTGACTAGCGCCACCAATGGAATTGATGCCTTTTTTCTTTGTTGCTAAATCGAGCGTATAACCACCGCCTAATATAATATAAGCGCCAAAATTATCTAATCGTTTAGATTGTAATTTTATTTCCGCAGGAAATATTAAGAAGGTTGATTCTACACTTTTTTTATAAATGCGCGTACTATCAAATGTGGCGTTTTGTAACTTATATTGAATGCTGCGTGAGGCAAAGCTAATATTTGGTGTAAAGCGAAGCCTTACATATTCGTGCAGTTTAAAATCTGAAATAATACCAAGGGCAAATCCTGGGTCTGAATTAGTTAAAACAGTTTTCATCCCATAACGCACACTATCAATTAATGTATCCGGAAACGCAGAATTTTTAACGGTATGAATTTTAAAGTTTGTATTGTTGTATGCAATAGCAAAACCAAAATGCATCTTACCTTTATAAAATTTTGGTAAATTAACACCGCTTTCTTCTTTATGTTGTGAATAAACATTGCAACACAAAAGAATAAAAATGAATATGAATGTTAGTTGTCTCAATAGGTTATAAACGTAAGTTTTGAATTAATTATTGTAATGGTTCTATCGCTTGTTTTGGTTTAAATAAAGTTTTTTGAAACACTAAAATGATTCCAACACCGAAAGAGATTGCCATATCGGCAAAATTAAAAATGGCACTAAAAAATTCGAAATGCTCTCCGCCCCATATTGGCAACCAAGTTGGAAAACGGCCTTCAAACATTGGAAAATAAAACATATCTACCACATGCCCTTGTAAAAAACCTGCATATCCGCCGTTTGTGCTTAAAAACTGTGCAACTTCATAATCATTGCTTTCGCTAAATAGTAATCCGTAAAAAGCAGAATCAAAAATATTGCCTAAGGCTCCTGCTAGTATGAGTGACACACATACTATAAATGTTTTGTGTTCACCATCATTAATTATTTTTTTGATATACATAGCGCCTGCAATGACAGCTAGTATTCGAAATAAACTCAAAGCTAATTTTCCGTAATCACCGCCTAACTCTAAACCGAATGCCATTCCTGGATTTTCAGTAAAAGTTATTCTGCTCCAGTTGCCAATCATGCGACAAATTTCGCCAGTAGGATAATGTGATTTGATATATAACTTAATGCTTTGGTCTATGATTAAAACCAATAATACAGTTATGATGGGTAGTTTATATTTATGAAGCATAAAGCCTGTGAAATAAAAAAGGTTATCTTTTGTAAAGATAACCTTTTTTTTAAGTCAGTTATAATAAATCAAAGACGCGAATTACACGTTACATATTATTTATTGTCCTAGTTTTGCATCAATGCTTAACGTAGCATGAGGCACCGAACGTAGACGTTCTTTAGGAATTAATTTACCAGAAACTCGGCATATTCCATAAGTTTTATTTTCAATACGCATTAATGCATTTTTTAAATTCACAATGTATTTTTCTTGACGAATAGCTAATTGTGCAGTTTCTTCTTTCGATAAAACGTCTGATCCGTCTTCTAATAATTTAAAAGAAGGAGATGTATCATCTGTTCCATGATTATCGGCATTTGACAAGGTTAATTTTAATAAATCAAAATCGGTTTGAGCTTCTTGCAATTTCCCAATAATTAATTCCTTAAATTCAGTTAATTCTTTATCAGAATAACGACTGCGATTATCTGATGTATTTAAAAACGGCTTTGGTTGAGCTGCTTGTGGTTTTTTAACTAAAGGTTTTGTAATGTCAATATGTAAAGGTCTGTTACGAATATAAGTTTCTGAACCAGATGAACGACCTTCATTTTTCTTACGGCGTCCACGTCCGCGTTTTTCTGGAATTTCATCATCATCATCATCGTCAAGAGGAATACCGCCACCTTCTAAATCTAAAACTGGTGCTTCGTCTAAGTCAACGTCAACAACAACATCGTCGTCATCAGCTTTATCATAATCATCTTTTACATCAACATCCGAATCATCTTCCTCTTCAGGTTCAATATCATCTTCTTCATCCTCATCTTTTTTTCCTTTTTTAGCTTTCTTTGCAACTTTTGATGGTTTTGCTGTGGCTTTCTTTGCTATTGCATCAATTGGCTTACCTTTTACAACGGGTTTAATTTTTGCAGTAGGTTTTGCAATTTCTTTTTTAGTACTTTTTTTTACTTCAACTTTTTTAGGAGTTGGCTTCGTTGTTTTTGTTGGTTTGGCTGGTGCTTTTGGAACTTTTTTTATCACTTTTTTAGGGGCTGGTTTTGGTACAGATTTTTTGGCACCAGCCTTTTTTACTGGTGCTTTTACATTTATTTTTACAGTAGGTTTTTTAGCAATAACTTTTTTTACTGGAACTTTTGTAATCACTTTTCCTGCTTTTTTAGTAGGTTTTGCTACAACTTTTTTAGAAATGGGCTTTGCTGATTTCACTACTTTTTTAGTAGGTTTTGCCACAACTTTTTTAGGAGCAGGCTTTTTAATAGCTATTTTTTTTGCAACTGGTTTTTTTGCCACAATTTTTTTTGGCGCTGGTTTATTTGTTTTCTTTGCAGGTTTTACTATTTTCTTTGCCATTTTCTTTTTTTTAATAAATTAATTTAATTTTTCAATAGAAATAAGAGTAGAGACCAGTTCATCCACTTCAACGGCACTTGCTGTAGTTAGAGTTAAATTTAGTACAACTTGCAAATCACCTGTTAAGGTTTCGGCGCAAATATAGTTCAAATTATTTTGAATGGCAGTATCTAATGCATCATTTTGTTGAATTTTAACCAAAATCTTATCGGTTAAGGCTAAACCTGACTCTTTTCGCAGGTTTTGAATACGATTTACTAATTCTCTTGCCAATCCTTCCTCACGTAAAGCATCGGTTAAGGTGATGTCAAGCGCAACAGTTATTTGCCCACTATTTGCTACTTTCCAGCCTGGAATATCAACTGGCATAATTTCAACATCTTCGGCTTCTAAAATGATTTCTTCACCTTCTATATTCATTTTAAATTGACCTGTTTTTTCAATTTCAGTAATGATTAATTTACCATGGTCGTTTGCGTAAGCCTGAACTGTTTTCATGTGCTTTCCACATTTTTTTCCTAAGGTTTTAAAATTTAGCTTGAGGTTTTTTACAATTTGAACTTCAGCCTCTGTTACAAAATCTAATTCTTTTACGTTTACTTCAGCAAGGATAATATCTTTTACAGCTTCAACATGCTGCTTGAATTCAGTATCTAAAATTGGAATTTGAATTTTTTGTAAAGGTTGACGTACTTTTAAATTTTCTTTTTTACGAATGGATAAAACCATAGACGAAATTTTCTGAGCCATTTCCATGCGCTTTTCTAAATTCGCATCTATGTGCTGAATGCTAGCTTTTGGAAATTCAGAAATGTGCACCGAATCAATAGCGGTTGTATTATCACCTAAGTTAGTATATAACCAATCAGAAAAGAATGGAGCAATTGGACTCATTAATTTTGATAAAACCATTAAGCATTCATGCAATGTTTCGTAAGCCGCTTTTTTATCTTCACTCATTTCACCTTTCCAAAAGCGGCGGCGAGACAAACGAATATACCAGTTACTTAAATGTTCGTCAACAAATTCTTCAATATAGCGAGCTGCTTTATGCGGTTCAAAGTTTTCGAATTGCTCAGTAACATCTATGATTAAGCTATTTAATTTTGATAAAATCCAACGGTCTAATTCGGCGCGGTTATTTATTGGAACAGTATTTTTTGTATCAACAACAAACCCATCAACGTTTGCGTACAAAGCAAAAAATCCATAAGTATTGTAAAGTGTACCAAACAATTTTCGTTGTACTTCACTAATTCCTTCTAAGTCAAATTTCAAATTATCCCATGGTGCGGCATTGGCAACCATATACCAACGTGTTGCGTCTGCTCCGTATTTTTCAATGGTTACAAATGGATCAATCACGTTGCCTAAACGCTTACTCATTTTTACACCATTTTTGTCAAGCACCAAACCGTTAGACACCACATTTTTATATGCAACAGAATCAAAATTCATCGTTGCAATGGCGTGTAACGTAAAGAACCAACCACGTGTTTGGTCTACGCCTTCTGCAATAAAATCAGCAGGATAGTATTTTTTTGCATCAATGAGTTCTTTGTTTTCAAAAGGGTAATGTAATTGTGCATAAGGCATTGCACCAGAGTCGAACCATACATCAATTAAATCAGTTTCACGAATTAATTTTTTCCCGTTTTTCTCTAAAATTATGGTGTCGGCATAAGGTTTATGTAAATCAAAACTGTCATAATTTTCTTTAGAAAAATTCCCTACTTCAAATTTAGCCAATGGATTTTCAGTCATGAAGCCTTTTGATACAGCATTCTCAATTTCTTTTTTTAACTCTTCTGCACTGCCAATTACAATTTGTTCTGTATTGTCTTCGCTTGTCCAAATTGGAATAGGAATTCCCCAAAAACGAGAGCGAGATAAATTCCAATCATTTAAATTTTCTAACCAATTACCAAAACGACCAGTTCCAGTGGCTTCTGGCTTCCAGTTAATCGTTTTGTTTAATTCAATCATTCTGTCTTTAGCAGCAGTTGATTTAATAAACCAAGAATCTAAGGGATAATATAAAACAGGCTTATCTGTTCTCCAACAATGTGGATAGCTGTGGAGATAAGTTTCTTTTTTAAAAAGTTTTCCTTGCTGTTCTAGTTTTAAAACTATGCGTTCATCAACATTTAAATACTCATTAGTTCGTGAAACGATTTTTTGAACTAAATGCTCTGTTGAAAGTTTTTTAAATTTTTCAACTTCTTGACTTTTCTCTATGTCTGTTAAAAAAGCTTCTTTTACATACTCCTCACCAAATAGAAAGTCATTGTCAGAAACTTCGGACACAAATCGCCCACGTTTATCTACTAAGGTTAATGAGTCAATCCCGTTTTGTTTAGCAACTCTAAAGTCATCTGCACCAAAGCTAGGCGCTATATGTACAATTCCCGTTCCATCAGTCGTTGTAACAAAATCACCAATAATAACTTCAAATGCTTTTCCTTCTGGTTTTACAAATGGTAATAATTGTTCGTATTGAATACCAGCTAAATCAGAGCCTTTAAATTCTCCCGCAATATTTACTAATATAGCTTGTGGTTTTTTTGATTCTTTTGCTTTATTTTTTACTTCAATTATTTCAGCTTCACCTAAAAAAGCGTAATCTGTTTTAACAAAATATTTTTCATACAAATCTTTTGCAACTATAACTGTAATGTCTTCAAATGAAAATGGATTAAAAGTTTGGATTGCCACGTAATCAATATCTTTTCCAACTGCTAATGCAGTATTAGAAGGTAAAGTCCAAGGGGTTGTAGTCCATGCTAAAACATAAATGTTTCGAAATGACTCTGGGATATTACTAACATTAAAAGGAAGTTTGTCATAATTAGAATCTAAAACCTTAAACATCGCCACTGCTGTTCTATCTTTCACATCTTTGTAACAGCCAGGTTGGTTTAATTCGTGAGAAGATAAGCCTGTGCCTGCTGCTGGCGAATAAGGTTGGATGGTAAATCCTTTATACAATAAATCTTTTTTCGATAAATTTTGTAATAACCACCAAACACTTTCAATGTATTTATTATCATACGTAATGTAAGGGTCGCTCATGTCTACCCAATAACCCATCATGTTTGTCAAGTTTTCCCAAACATCCGTGTATTTCATCACTTCCTTGCGGCAAGCTTTGTTATAATCTTCTACCGAAATATATTTGGCAGAATTTTTATTTCCTATATCTTCTTTCGTAATTCCTAGGGTTTTCTCAACACCTAGTTCAATTGGCAAACCATGCGTATCCCAACCCGCTTTACGTTTTACCTGAAAGCCTTGTAGCGTTTTGTAACGACAAAAAATATCTTTAATCGTTCTTCCCATCACGTGATGGATGCCAGGTAAACCATTCGCACTTGGCGGACCTTCATAAAAAACCCATGGTTTTTTTCCTTCGCGAGTGGAGATAGATTTTTCAAACGTGTTTTTTTCTTTCCACGATTGTAAAATATCTTTTGTGATTTGAGATAAATTAAGCTGATTGTATGTAGGATATTTTTTCATATTCATTTTATTTTAATAGCACTTTATTATCATGAAATGCTTGTTTTCCTTAGTTGCTTTATCGCAAAAAAAGGAGAACGAATTTAATAAAAAAAATTGAAATAATTTAGCCTCGTTTCTTTACAACATAAGCACTTACAAAAATACTGATTTCATAAAGTAAGTACATGGGCAC
>JBIISW010000113.1:0-8267 GCA_044340865.1 Bacteroidia bacterium
TCATTCTTTTTCTTGAAAAAAAGAATCAAAATTCAAGGCTTCATGCCCTCCTGCAAAAAATGAAAACCCACACAATCCAGCGATTTTAAGCGCTTCGCGAACAGCCAAAATCGCTTACGCATTTGCTTACGCATTTGTATGGGTTTATTTTTTAAGCAGTCGTGCATGAGGCCGCGTTTAGAGACGGTATTTTTAGTTCACTTTTAAGTTCATCAGTGGTGTTTGGATTTCCAAATCCGAATATTTCTCCAAACGGCCTTATCAAATGATGCGTGAAAAATAAAGGTGCATCAAACGCGTAGGCAGGTGCGAAGACGATTTGCTGTTTGAGCGCAGCGAGTTCAAAGCGTCAGCTTGACTACCTTCTATTTTTAGCATGATTTGATACAGCCTTGAATTTTGTTTCTTTGTTTCAAGACAAAGAAAATAATAAAGGAGATGCCGAATCGAGTTCGGCATGACCCGCAGTTAAATTAAGAATTTTGATTTTAAATCCACGTCATTCTGAACTTGATTCAGAATCTTCATGAGTGTCATTCTGAAATGATTCAGAATCTCAAAGAGTATTTAATAAATGAGTTGCCGAATCAAGTTCGGCATGATTTACAATTTGTAATAAAATAATTTTCAAAAAAAAAGGTTTTGCAGAATTGCAAAACCTTTAAAATAAGTACTTTATAATTAATAATAAAGTAATTGGTGATCCCGCTGGGATTCGAACCCAGGGCCCATACATTAAAAGTGTATTGCTCTACCAGCTGAGCTACGGAATCAATCGAATTATAAAGAACGTTACTGCTAATTCGGGGTGCAAATATATAAACCAATTTGTAACTAGCAAAACTTTTTTTCTTTTTTTTTTTATTTCTTTCGAAGTGCTTGTTTTTAAAGGCTTTAAAGTTTAATTTTACAGTCATAAAAAAATGGATTTAATACCCGAAATAAAATTACGTATTGGTTTTGGAGACTTGTTGTTTTTTTCTACTACTAATGAAGCTGAAAAAGTGTTTGGTAAGCCAGAAGAAATTCAAGTTTTAGATGATTCTATTTTAGAAACCTCTTGCACGGTATATCATTATTGGGATAAAGGTTTTTCATTATTTTTTGATAATAAAAATTTTAAAAAAATGAGTAGTGTGGAAGTGGATAATCGAGACGCGCTCTTATTTAATTTAAAAATATTTACGCTTAACGAGAAGCAATTAATTGAGTTATTGAATAAAAACGGGTATAAATTATCTGATACTGAAAAACAAGATTGGGGTGAAAAACGCATCAGTTTTGATGAGGCTGGATTAGATTGCTATTTCGAAAATGATAAGTTAGTTTCTTTAAATTTTGGAAACATTGACGAAACAACTCTATTTAATTATTCGCCGAATTAATTTAAATGATACAACAAAAAATAGATTACAATTAACTTAACAACACATAAAAAATAATAACTATGGCTGGAACAGAATTATTTGGCGCAGAAGAACGCAAGGAAATAGAAGACGTATTATCAACAGGGATTTTATTCCGTTTTAACCATGACGCGCAACGTAACAATATTTGGAAGGCAAAAGATTTTGAAGCAGAAGCTAAAAAAATTACTGGAGCAAAGCATGCATTAGCAGTATCGAATGGTTCTGCGGCTATTTTAGCTGCATTAGCAGCAAGTGGCATTGGCATGGGAGATGAAGTAATTTGTCCGCCCTTTACCTATATAGCAACTGTTGAAGCTGTATTGATGTTAGGTGCTTTGCCAGTGTTTGCTGAAATCGACGAAACATTATGTTTAAGTGCTGAAGGAATTAAAAATGCGATTACTCCAAAAACAAAAGCAGTTTGTTTAGTTCACATGTGCGGAGGTAATGCTAATATGGATGAAATTATGGCTGTTGTAAACGAACATCAATTAATTTTGGTAGAAGATGCAGGCCAAGCGTTTGCAGCTTCTTACAAAGGAACTGCAACAGGTTTATTTGGTAAAGCAGGTGCTTATTCTTTTGATTTCTTTAAAATTGCAACAGCAGGAGAAGGTGGTGTTTTAGTAACCAACGATGAAGCTACTTATAAATTAGCTGATAGTTACTGTGATCATGGACATGACCATATTGGAAATAACCGTGGTATGGAAAATCATCCAATCATAGGTTTTAATTACCGTATTAGCGAATTGCATGCGGCAGTTGGAGCGGCCCAAACACGCAAAGTTCCAGCTATCAGAGAAGCTAATTTAAAAAACAAAGCCTTCTTACAAAAAGAATTATCAAAGATTGAAGGCATAAGCTTTTCAAAGTTAGGTGATGATAATGGAGATTCAGGAACGTTCTTGAATATTTTAATGCCTGATACTGAAACGGCTAAACGTACAATCGAAGAATTTAATAAAGCGGGTGTTGGTGGATTTAATTATTGGTTCACTAACATGTATCATTTCATTAATCAGTGGGAACATATTAAAGGTTTAAAAACAGCTGGTAAGTTAGGTGTTGAAGTTTTAGGGACACCTCAAGACTATACTAATCTGCACCTTCCAAATACCCAAGCCATTGTTGGACGATTAATTTCTTTTGCTGTAAGATGTACTTGGACAGAAGATGAAATGAAATCTTTGGCAACTAAAATTTCTGAATGTGCTGTAAAAGCAATGAAACCAGTTAATGCTTAGTGAATTTATCTAAAGAAATATTTTGGGATGTGGATTATTCTAAACTCGACTATGTAATAAGTGCGAATTGGGTAATTTGTAGGGTCTTGGATAGAGGATCTTTAGATGATTGGAAAGAAATAAAAGGACATTATGGGATTGATAAAATGATAGACGCTGCAAAAAATGTGAGATACCTTTCTAAAAAAACAGTTTATTTTTTAAGTACGATGTATGATGTTCCTTTAAATCAATTTAGATGCTACAACTTGATGCAGTTCCAGCAGGAACAATGGATATATTAGAACATTTTGCCAATTTATCTTGCATGAAAGATTTCTATTTGGTTGGAGGTACATCCCTTGCCTTGCAAATCGGACATCGTTTATCCATTGATTTAGATTTTTTTTCGGACACCAAAAAAGATTTATTAGCAATAGAAAATGAATTGATGTTTATTGAAGGAATTAAACTAAAAAACTCCTCTAATTATGCATTGTTTTTAGAATATAAAGGTGTTAAGATTGATATCATAAATTATCCCTACACGTTTATTTCTGAGCCAATTATTTATAATGGAATAAACCTCTGCCATATAGATGATATTTGTGCGATGAAACTAAAAACAGCTATGAATAGAGGTGCGAAAAAAGATTTTTACGATATTTATTTCTTACTGCAACAAACAACTCTTTCGAAAATGTTTGAGTTATTTGAAAAAAAATATGCTAACATTACACCTATAGCAATATTAAAAAGTCTTACTTATTTTGAGGATGCGGAAGAAACCGAAACCCCTGTTCTTTTAAAAGAAAAATCGCTAACTTGGGAGCAGGTAAAAAAGTCAATTATAACTCAAACACAAAACTATTTTAACAACTAATGCAACACAAAAATTTTAAGAATATAGATAAAGTAACATACGGCCGTGGTTCTTTTTCGCAATTAGCAGAAACGGTAGAACCAATTCGTAAAGAAAATAAAAACTACTTTGTGTATGTGGTTGATAATTATTTCAAAGGAAAACCCTTATCTACTAAATTACAAAACAAACCTGAAGATTTAATTTATTACATCGATGTTGATCCTCACGAGCCTAAAACAGAGCAAATTGATGCACTTCGTGATGACATTTTAGCAAAACAAGGTTTGCCAAGTGGCGTTATTGGAATTGGTGGCGGTAGTATCATGGATATTGCAAAAGCTCTCTCTTTAATGCTAACTAACGAAGGTTCTTCTACATTATACCAAGGATTAAATTTAATTAAGAAAGCTGGCATTTACCATTTAGGTGTTCCAACTATTTCTGGTACAGGTGCCGAAGTGTCTATGACAGCTGTTCTTACAGGACCAGAAAAAAAATTAGGTTTAAAATGTGACTGGACCGTATTCAATCAAGTTATTTTAGATCCAGAATTAATTGAAACTGTACCAACGGATTGGTGGTTTTATACTGGTATGGATACTTACATTCATTGCATTGAATCAGAAACAGGTATTCGTAATAACGCATTTAGTTTAGCTTACGGCGAACAATCTTTGAAACTTTGTAGAGAAGTATATTTAGGAGAAAATGCTGGGCAAACTCCTGAAAATAATGACAAATTGATGGTTTCTTCTTTAATGGGAGGATTAAGTTTAACATACAGTGAAGTAGGCGTATGTCATGCTTTAAGTTATGGTTTATCCATGATTTTAGGGACGCGCCATTGTTACGCTAATTGTATTATTTTTCAACATTTGGGAGATATTTATTTAAAAGGTCATGGTGAGTTTATGGAAATGATTAAGAAACATAATATCGTTTTACCACAAAACTTAAGTAAAGACTGGACAGAAGAACAAATTACAGCGATGGCTCAAGTTTCTTATAACTTACCATTTATGTGGAATCATGCATTTGGCGATAACTACAAAGAAATTGCTACCTTAGATTACATTAAGGATTTATTTAGAAGATTATAGTTGATATAATATTTTGAGAAATTGATAACTAGATTATTAAAAAAATGATAAATACAAAACAAGAATTAATGTTGATGCTTAATAATAATATTGATGTTATTAAGGGTTATGGCATTAATAAGTTTGGTGTATTTGGCTCTTTTAGGCACGATAAAGCAACAGATAAAAGTGATGTAGATTTTTTAGTCAATTTTATTCCTGAAAAAAAAACGTATGATAATTTTTTTTATTTACACGAATTTTTAGAAGAAAAAACTGGTCGAAAAATAGAATTAGTTACCATTCAATCATTAAGTAAATATATTGGACCGCATATTTTAAAAGATGTAGAGTATGTTATCCACTGATATAGAAAGAGCAAGGCATATTTTAATAGAATGTGAATTTATAACTGAGTTTACAAATAAAAGTTCATTTCAGTTGTTTATTGTCGATGAGTTGGCTAAAAGAGCAATATCCCGTTCTTTAGAAATTATAGGAGAAGCCAGTAAACGATTATCATTAGATTTTAAAGAAAGTATTCCTGATTTGAATTGGAGAAAAATTGCAGGCACAAGAGATAAATTAATTCATAATTACGAAGGTGTTGATTACGAATTAATATGGAATATTCTCATTATTGAAATACCAAAACTTGAAAAAGAATTAAGAATAATAGATCAATCAAATTAAATAATTATGACAAAGAAAATAGTAAAAGTAGGAGATATCAATTGCGGAAGCAATGAATTGTTTTTAATTTCTGGCCCTTGTGTGATAGAAGAAGAAAGCATAATGATGAAAACGGCTGAGAAATTAAAAGAAGTTTCGGAACGTTTAAACATAAAAGTGATTTACAAATCATCTTTCACCAAAGATAACCGTAGTAGTTTAAGTTATTACCAAGGTCCCGGTTTAATAAAAGGTTGCGAGTTATTAGGTAAAATTAAAGACCAATTTGGTTTCCCTGTTTTAACTGATATTCATTCGCACGATCAGGCTGCTGCTGCGGCGGATGTTTGCGATGTGTTACAAATACCAGCGTATTTATGTATGCAATCTTCTTTGTTAGTAGCTGCTGCTAAAACGGGGCGCGTTGTTAATATTAAACATGGTCAGTTTTTAGCACCTGATAATATGAAACATCCGGTTCAAAAATGTGTGGATAGTGGAAACGATCAAGTGATTTTAACCGAGCGTGGTTATTCATTTGGTTATAATGATTTAATTGTTGATCCTCGTGCTTTTTATCACATGAATAACATTGGTTATCCAGTTGTATTTGACGTAACACATTGTGTTCGTAAATATGGTATTCCAAGTTCGGATAAAAAAGGAGGCGCTCGCGAATTTTTACCTGTACTAGCAAGAGCCGGTGTGGCAAGTGGTATAGACGGTATATTTATTGAAACACATCCAAATCCTGAATCAGCATTGTGTGATGCAGCATCTCAATTATGTGTGACTGATTTAGAAGAGTTTTTAAAACCAATTATCGAGCTTCATAATGTTGAGGTAAAATACCGTTAATTAGAATTAAAAATTTTAGTATAAAGCAGTTAAATTAATAGCATGATTGTATCCATCATTGTTGCCACATCTTTAAATAATGCCATTGGTAAAAACAATCAATTGCTTTGGCATTTGCCTGCTGATTTAAAATTTTTTAAAGCAACCACAATGGGTTGCCCTGTCATTATGGGTCGTAAAACATTTCAATCCATTGGGCGCACATTGCCAGGCAGAACAAATGTTGTTATTACAAGAGACAAGAATTTTAATTCAGATAATCAGTTTGGTATAGTTGTTGTTTCTAGTATTGATGAAGCCTTGGTAAAACTTCATGCTGAAAAAGAAGTGTTTATTATTGGAGGTGGAGAAATCTATAATCAAACAATTGACATAGCTAATGTGATCTACAGAACACTTGTAAATACAACTATTGATGGAGATGTTTATTTTTCTGACATAAATAGCGATGCATTTAATCTAGTGTGGGAAGAGAAGCATGGGGCCGATGAAAAAAATAAATTTGATTATACTTACCAAAAGTTTGAACGCATAGGCTTATTGTAAATGTAACATGTATGAGTTTAATTAAAATTGAACATATTTTATTTATTGACATTGAAACAGTTCCAATTCATTATCAATACAGCCAGTTAACAGAAACTGAGAAAGAATTGTGGGATAAAAAAATGTTTTATGTACGAGAGTCAACACCAGAATTGCAATATGCAAAAGCAGGTGTTTATGCTGAATTCGCTAAGGTTGTATGTATAGGTTTAGGATTTATTGCTGATGGAAAATTTAGAACTAAAGCAATATCTGGTGAAAATGAAACAGAACTATTGTTAGAATTTACAGCTTTATTGTCTCAACATTTTAATACGTCTAATCATTTTTTGTGCGCGCATAATGGCAAAGAATTTGATTTTCCGTTTTTATGTAGGCGATTATTAGTAAATAAAATTCCTTTGCCTAAATTGTTGCAAATTCAAGGATTTAAGCCTTGGGAAGTGAAACATTTGGATACAATGGAAATGTGGCGATTTGGCGATATTAAAAATTTCACTTCTTTAAATTTATTAGCGCATATATTTAATGTGCCATCTCCAAAAGATGATATTGATGGAAGTCAAATTGCAAAAGTGTTTTATGAAGATAAAAATTTAGATCGAATTAAAACATATTGCATTAAAGATGTAATTACGTTGGCTCGAATTTATCAATGCTTAAAGGGTTTAGTGCCTATAAGCGATGATGATATTATTTACACGTGAGATTTAACTTTAAATTAATGGAAAAAGAAAAAAGAATAGCAGTAATAGGGAGCGGTAGTTGGGCAACCGCTATTGTTAAAATATTGAGTAATAATAGCGATTCCATAAATTGGTATTTTAGAAATCAAAGCGATATTGACTTTGTAAAAAAATACAAACACAATCCTAAATATTTAAGTTCAGTAAGTTTTGATTTAAATAAATTATCAATTTCAAGTCATTTAGAAGAAACTATTGCGCAAGCTGATATTGTTATACTATCCGTTCCATCAGCCTTTATAAATACCACTTTAAAAGATTTGCCAAAAACAATTTTCGAAAATAAATTAGTTTTTTCGGCCATCAAAGGAATTGTGCCTGAATATAATTTAATTGTAGGTGAATATTTAAATACGATTTATAATGTCCCTTTAGAAAATATAGGTGTAATCACTGGTCCTTGCCATGCCGAGGAAGTTGCTCTTGAAAAATTATCTTATTTAACCATTGCATCTCGAAACATTGCACATGCAGAAATTTTATGTGAAGCGATGCGTTGCAGATACATTAAATGCTCGAGTAGCGATGATATTTACGGAACAGAAATTTCGGCTGTATTAAAAAATGTGGTTGCTGTTGCTGGAGGAATTTGTCATAGTTTAGGCTATGGAGACAATTTTTTATCGGTCTTAGTGAGTAATGCGATACAAGAAATAGATCGTTTTGTAGCAGCTGTGCATCCTATCGAGCGCGATACAAAAGCATCGGCTTACTTGGGCGATTTAATTGTAACAGCGTATTCTCAGTTTAGCAGAAACAGAATGTTTGGTGCTATGCTAGGAAAAGGCTATAGTGTAAAAAATGCGCAGTTAGAAATGAATATGATTGCTGAAGGATATTATGCCGTGAAATGCGTATGCGAAATA
>JBIISW010000114.1:0-8192 GCA_044340865.1 Bacteroidia bacterium
ATTAATTTCAGCATCTGGACACATCAATAAACCGGGTGTTTACGAAATTGAATTAGGTATTACAGTAGAAGAGTTTATATACAGTGAAGAGTATTGCGGTGGTATTCGCAATGGTAAAAAATTAAAAGCAGTTGTTGCTGGTGGTTCATCAGTGCCTATTCTACCTGCGGCTTTAGCATTAACAACGGCTAAAGGAGAACCACGTTTAATGACTTACGAAAGTTTAGCTGATGGTGGATTTTTAACTGGAACCATGTTAGGTTCAGGTGGTTTTATTGCAATGGATGAAGATACTAGCATAGTAAAAAATTTATTTACATTCTCTCGTTTTTATCATCACGAAAGTTGCGGACAATGTTCGCCTTGTCGTGAAGGAACTGGTTGGATGGAAAAAATATTACAAAAGTTTTTAAACGGAACAGCAAACGAAAGTGATGTTGATTTGTTATGGGATATACAAAGTAAAATTGAAGGTAAAACAATTTGTCCATTAGGAGAAGCTGCGGCTTGGCCTGTAGCTGCTGCTATTCGTCACTTCAAACATGAATTTATTGAAATAGCACAAAAGAAAAAGTTTGTGGATATCAGTCATTATAATAGATTAAATAAAATAATAGCGTAATGAAAGTTACTATAGACGGAATAGAAATAGATGTGCCAAAAGGCACTACTA
The DNA here is from genome assembly GCA_044340865.1 of Bacteroidia bacterium. Classification (GTDB taxonomy): domain Bacteria; phylum Bacteroidota; class Bacteroidia; order B-17B0; family Aurantibacillaceae; genus UBA4416. The sequence continues at coordinate 674 of JBIISW010000114.1, forward strand.
TACTTGAAGCAGCACGAATGATTGGCCCGGACGTAGCTCCACCAACGATGTGTTATCACTCAAAATTAAAAACAAGTGGCGGGTATTGTCGTACTTGCATTGTTAAGGTAACACAAGGTAGCGCCGCAAATCCTACACCAATGCCTAAACCAGTAGCCTCTTGCCGCACGGAAGTTATGGAAGGAATGGTTGTTGAAAATACCATTAATAAAGATGTGTTAGAAGCACGCCAAGGCGTAGTTGAATTTTTATTAATGAATCATCCTTTGGATTGCCCTGTATGTGATCAAGCAGGAGAATGTCATTTACAAGATTTAGGATATTCTCATGGAGCTGCAACAACGCGTTACGAATTTCCTCGTAGAGAATTTGAACGCATTGATATAGGTAAATATGTTCAGTTACATATGAACCGTTGTATCATGTGTTTTCGTTGTGTGAAAGTTGCAGATCAGTTAACTGATAATCGTGTGCATGGTGTTATGCACCGTGGGGATGCTGCAGAAATTTCTACTTACATTGAGAATGTAATTGAAAACGATATGTCGGGTAATGTGATTGATGTTTGTCCAGTTGGCGCGTTGACTGATAAAACGTTCCGATTCAAATCACGTGTATGGTTCACAAAACCAGTGGATGCAAGTTGCGATTGTAAAAAGTGCTCAGGAAAAGTTCGTTTGTGGATGAAAGGTACGGAAGTTTTAAGAGTAACAGCACGTAAAGATCAATGGGGTGAATCCATCGATTTTATTTGTAATGAATGCCGTTTCGAAAAAAAGAATACAGCTGATTGGAAAGTTGAAGGACCATCACCAATACACAGAAGCAGTGTGATTTCTCAAAATCATTACGAAAATTTAAATGAATTAAAAGTGCAAGTGATGAAACAACAAAAAGCACTTGGATTTATGGATATTAATAAAAGACCTTAATTTAAAAGTATGACAGCATTTATAATATACAAAGCAATAATGTGTGCAGGGGTTTTCCTATTATGTTTGGGAGCAGCTGCTTATGCAACTTTATGGGAAAGAAAATTTGCAGCATTTTTACAAGACCGTAAAGGTCCGAGTAGAGCAGGTTGGGGTGGATTATTACAACCATTAGCCGATGGTGTAAAAATGTTTATGAAAGAAGAAATCATTCCCAATGTTTCCAACCGTTCTTTATTTATTTTGGGGCCAAGTATTTTTATGGTCACTGCCGTGATAACAAGTTCTGTTATTCCTTGGGCTAAACCAGTTTTAATAAATGGAGTAACGTATGATTTACAAATTACCGATATTAACATTGGTGTGATTTATTTGCTAGGCGTAGCTTCTATTGGTGTATACGGAATTATGATTGGTGGTTGGGCATCTAATAATAAGTTTGCTTTATTGGGTGCTGTTCGTGCTTCATCACAAATGATTAGTTACGAAATTCCAATGGGTATCGCATTAATTGCTTTAATTATTTCTTCAGGTGGATCATTAAGTTTAAAAGAAATTGTTGAAGGGCAAGATGCTGGATTTGCTAATATAGTTTGGCAACCACTTGGATTTTTAATTTTCTTTATTTGTGCATTAGCAGAAACCAATCGTGCACCATTTGATTTACCTGAATGTGAAACCGAATTAGTTGGTGGTTACCACACCGAATATTCTTCTATGAAATTAGGTTTGTTTTTATTTGCAGAATACATCAATATGTTTATTTCTTCAGCCGTAATGGCAACTATGTATTTTGGGGGATATAACTTTCCATTTGCCCATGAGTTATACGCTAAGCTTGGTTTAGCAGATGGTTCAGTTTGGATTTCATTAATTGGTTTTGGTGCTTTAATCACAAAAATATTTGGTTTCATTTGTTTATTCATGTGGATTCGTTGGACATTACCTCGTTTCCGTTATGATCAATTAATGAATCTAGGATGGAAATCATTATTACCATTATCATTATTAAATTTAGCCATTACTGTGGCGGTTGAATACTTCAGAGGAAACATTCACTTTTAATTTTATAAAACATGAAGAAAATAGTTTTAAATACATTTAGAATAGTTGAAGGATATGGAATTTGGAGTGCTTTTATTTATGCAATGGTAGCAATAATCACTAATCACTAATCACTTAAGCAATGCAATTAACTAATAGAAAAGTAGTCGTTTCAAATAAAGTGCAAAGTTTTGCAGAACGTTTATATTTACCTGCTATTGCAAAAGGCATGGTTATAACTGCAAGTCACTTATTTAAAAAATCACCCACCATTCATTATCCTGAACAAAAGCGTCCGATTGCTCCTGTATATCGTGGGCAACATGTTTTAAAACGCGATGATGCGGGTGCAGAAAGATGTACTTCTTGTGGTATGTGTGCGGTAGCTTGTCCAGCTGAAGCCATTACGATGACAAGTGGTGAACGAAAAAAAGGCGAAGAACATTTGTATCGCGAAGAAAAATACGCAGCTACCTATGAAATAGATATGTTGCGTTGTATTTTTTGTGGCTTGTGTGAAGAGGCTTGTCCTAAGGAAGCTATTTTCTTAACAGATCGTTTGGTGGATACACAATTTGAACGTAAAGATTTTGTTTATGGTAAAGACAAATTGGTTGAGAAAATGAATGAGCGCATTGATGTAACTAAACGTCAAACGGCTGCTGTTTTAGAATTTAAAAAAACATTAGGTTTAAAACACAACGAATTATTTGACGCCAATAAATTAAATAAAGGAAATCACTAATTAGAAAATTTAAAAAATAATATTAATTCGGTTTTTAATGATAGCCCAAAAAACTAAAAACTAAAAACTAAAAACTAAAAACTAAAAAATGTTAGGATACACAATTACACAATGGCTTTTTGGAGTATTATCGTTAATGGCAATTATGTTTGCGTTAATGGTTGTTTTTACTCGTAATCCGGTTAATTCCGTTTTATATTTAGTGCTAACATTCTTTTGTATTGCAGGTCATTACTTATTATTAAACGCTCAATTTTTAGCAGTCGTACATATTGTTGTTTATGCAGGAGCAATCATGGTATTATTTTTATTCATCATCATGCTCATGAATTTAAATGCAGATACAGAGCCACGTAAACACATTGTTACGCGTGTCATTGCTGGCTGTATAGGTGGTGTTTTATTGTTCGTAATGGTTGGTGCCTTAAAAGGAGCTGAACAACTACAACTCGTACAAGGTGGTTCATCACAAATAGGATTAGTTAAAAATTTAGGTAAAGTTTTATTTACAGAGTTTTTATTTCCATTTGAAATTGCATCGGTACTATTATTAGCCGCGTTAGTTGGTGCAATTATGATTGGAAAAAGAGAAAAAACAGTTGAAGAAATAGAAAACTAATAAATTAAAAAAAGTAAAATTATGTTAAACGGAATTCCAATTAATTATTACATCATGCTGAGCGCTGTGTTATTTATCATAGGCGTTGTAGGTGTTATGGCTCGTAGAAATGCCATTATTGTTTTTATGTGTATTGAATTGATGTTGAATGCTGTCAACTTGTTATTAGTTGCGTTTTCAACCTTGCATCAAGATGCTTCTGGGCAAGTATTTGTATTTTTTATTATGGCAGTTGCAGCCGCTGAGGTTGCAGTTGGGTTAGCTATTTTATCTATGGTTTACCGTAATTTTAAAAGTATTGACATCGATTTATTAAGCAGAATAAAAAATTAAGTATATGATTAAATTAGTAGCACTCATTCCATTATTTCCTTTACTAGGATTTCTTATTAATGGATTTTTCGGAAAAAAAATAAGCAAAGGATTATCTGGAACCATTGCAAGTCTAGCAGTTTTAGCCTCATTTGTTGTTTCACTTTTAATCTTTATGGATTTGGAAGAACATCATGAAGTGACTTCGCATACAGTTAATTTGTTTGCATGGATAAATTCTGGCAGCCTCAATATTCCTTTTGAATTCTTAGTTGATCCGTTATCATCTTGGTTTTTATTAATCATTACAGGAATTGGATTTTTAATTCATATTTATTCAATTGGATACATGCATGATGACGAAGGTTTTTCGCGCTTCTTTACGTATTTAAATTTGTTTGTATTCTTCATGCTATTATTAGTTTTAGGAAATAACTACTTAATTATGTTTGTTGGTTGGGAAGGTGTTGGTTTATGTTCTTATTTATTAATTGGCTTTTGGTACAAAAACACAGCGTATAATAATGCTGCTAAAAAAGCATTCATCATGAATCGTATAGGTGATTTAGGTTTTTTACTAGGAATCATTTTGATTTTTGTCACATTTGGAAGTATTACTTACAGTGAAGTATTTTCGGTAGCAGGAAGTGGCAGTAATGCTGTGATTACAGCTATCGCCTTATTATTATTTATTGGTGCTATGGGAAAATCGGCTCAATTACCTTTATACACTTGGTTACCTGATGCAATGGCTGGGCCAACTCCAGTGTCTGCATTAATACATGCAGCTACAATGGTAACCGCGGGTATTTATATGATTGTTCGTTCTAATGTGTTTTATTCAATGTCTGATTTAGCATCGGAAGTAGTTGCCATTGTTGGTGTAACTACTGCTTTGTTTGCTGCTACAATTGGCTTGTTTCAAAATGATATTAAGAAAGTATTAGCTTATTCAACGGTATCACAATTAGGTTTAATGTTTTTAGGTTTAGGCGTTGGTGCCTATAGTTCATCAGTATTTCATGTTACAACGCATGCATTCTTTAAAGCCTTATTGTTTTTAGGTGCTGGTTCTGTGATTCATGCAATGGGCGGCGAACAAGATATGCGAAAAATGGGTGGTTTAAAAAAAGCTTTACCAATCACTTTTATCACCATGCTAATTGGAACGATTGCCATTAGTGGTATTCCTCCTTTTTCAGGTTTCTTTTCAAAAGATGAAATTTTAGCTCACACGTTCGAGCATAGCCCAGTGTTATGGTTTTTCGGAATGGTTGCTTCTATCTTAACGGCGTTTTATATGTTCCGTTTATTGTATTTAACGTTCTATCGTAATTTCAGAGGAACTCACGAGCAAGAACATCATTTACATGAATCACCAAAAAGCATGACCATTCCTTTAATTGTATTGGCTGTCCTTTCAATCCTTGGTGGTTTTTTAGGCTTACCAGAATTTTGGGGCTTCACCAATTGGATGCATCATCATTTAGATTCTATTATTCTTCATAAAAATCCAAGTGTTTTAAATCACACTACCGAGTGGATGTTAATGGGAATTGCAGTTATTGCAGCAAGTATAACCATTGTTTTTGCCTATATGGTTTATATTAAAAAACAAACGTTGCCTGAAGAAAAAGACGAGAAATTAACAGGACTTAAAAAAGTAATTTACAATAAATATTATGTAGATGAAATTTACAACCTCATTATTACAAAACCATTGAATGCGATGTCTGATTTGTTTTATAAATTTTTCGACAAACAAGTTATAGATGGATTTGTAAATGGAATAGGTAGCGTTGTTGTTGGGATGAGTTCAGTAGTTCGTAAAGCACAAACTGGACATATAGGAGTTTACATTTTCAGTATGGTATTAGGTATTATTTTAATTTTATTTTATTCGTTCATATAAACGTTTAACGAGAATTAAAAACAGAAAATTAAAAAGTAAAAATAAAAGGAAAATAAATTATGTTAGTTGGATTATTAATTATTGTGCCACTTATTGCTGGTTTACTGGTATTTAGCACTAAAGGAAAAGCAAGTCGTCAATTTGCTTTAGGTTTTTCGCTTGTTGAATTTGCATTATCATTAGTTGCATTTTTTCAATATAAACACAACCCCGCAAGTAGCGAGTTAATTTTAAATTGCACGTGGGTTGAATCTTTAGGCATTCATTTTGCAGTTGGTCTAGATGCCTTATCAGTATTGATGGTTTTATTAACCACTTTTTTGGTTCCATTAATTATTTTATCCTCATTTAAAAATGAATACGATAAACCAAATTCTTTTTATGGTTTAATTTTAATAATGCAAATGGCCTTAGTTGGTGTATTTACAGCAAATGATGGATTTTTGTTTTATGTGTTTTGGGAATTAGCCCTTATTCCAATTTATTTTATTTGTTTATTATGGGGTGGCGAAAACAGAGGAGCCATTACCTTTAAGTTTTTTGTTTATACGTTATTAGGTTCGTTATTTATGTTGGTTGGTTTAATTTATGTATACAGTCATACAGGTATGGACACTGGTATTAAATCATGGGCATTAACTGATTTGTATGCAGCAGGTAAATCATTAGATATCAATCAGCAGTCATTTGTATTTTGGTGTATCTTTCTAGCTTTCGGAATTAAAATGCCGATTTTTCCGCTTCACACTTGGCAACCTGATACTTATGTGAATGCACCAACTCAAGGCACTATGTTGCTATCTGGTATTATGTTGAAAATGGGAACATTTGGTTTAATAAAATGGTTATTACCTTTAACGCCTTTAGCATTAGAAAAATGGGGAGGTTTAGCTATTGGTTTATCTGTGTTTGGAATTATTTATGCATCTTGTATTGCCATCGTTCAAAAAGATTATAAACGTTTAATAGCTTATTCATCTATTGCTCACGTTGGTTTAATTGCAGCAGGTATTTTATCTTGCACGCAGCAAGGCATACAAGGTGGTGTTATGCAAATGTTGGCTCATGGTATAAACGTTGTTGGTTTATTTTTAATTGCGGATATTTTATTACGTCATACAGGTACTCGTGATATGGATAAATTAGGTGGCATCAGAAGTATGAATGGAAACTTTGCTGTTTTATTTTTAATCATCATGTTAGGTTCAGTTGCTCTTCCATTAACAAATGGTTTTGTTGGCGAATTTTTATTAATCAATGGTGTGTATCAATATAGCGCAACCGTTGCAGCATTTGCTGGTTTAACGGTTATTTTAGGTGCTGTTTACATGTTGCGTAGTTATCAAAGCATCATGTTAGGAGAACGTAAAGATTCTGCCATTGCTTTTGGGTCATTAGATGGAACAGATAAGTTGGTTTTATACATAGTATGTTTTGCAGTGATTGCATTTGGAGTCTATCCAAAACCATTAAATGATTTAGCTGAAGAAGGAACAAAAATAATAATGCAAAATTTGAAGTAATTAATTATTAATCATTGGATTGATTTAGTACACAATAAAAACAATAAAAAAATAGAGTGAGAATTTTGAAACTTTTTTAACATTCAAAATTTAGCATTCAAAATGATTTAAAATATGAAAGGTCTATTTATAATAAGCGGATTAGGAATTTTAGCCATGTTAGCCGAAATATTCAAGTTCAAAAAAGTGTTGTATCCATTAGTATTAATTGGTATCATTGTGGCATACGCATTAGGATTTACAGAGTGGAATGCCAATTTTAATATCCCTATGTTTAGCAACATGATTCGTTTTGATAACGTGGCATTAGCATTTAGCGGCGTGATTTTAGCAACTTCTTTTTTCTGGTTTATTTTAGCAAACGATTATTTTGAAAAAGACCATATTACAGATCATTTTGCATTAGTATTATTTGCTTTAGTTGGAGCGTTA
>JBIISW010000017.1:0-25462 GCA_044340865.1 Bacteroidia bacterium
TATCTTAACCGCATTGCTAAGGGAAGTGAACTTACAATGAAAAAATATCAAAAGTCCAAGGTAAATTATCTATTTTATTGCAAAGTAAGAACTGTTAATGGTCAATGGGGTGTTGTATATCCTGAATTTGAGAACACATACGGTTCAAGTAATATGCAATATCTGAAGATTGATGAAACAAAAATTAATTTTAAGTATTTTGAATTATTACTGTCAATCAAGAAATTAACTGACGAATTTGATAAAAATGCAGTTGGTGCTGATGGTAGACATTTTACATTGAAAACCCTACTCTCTCTTGAAATTCCTTTGCCATCTCTAAGGGAGCAAAACATAATTGTAAACAATTATTCCAACCAGATTAATAACGCTGAAAAACTCTTACTTGAGGCTAGTGATTTGGAAAACGAAATCGAAAGATATTTATTAAATGAGTTGGGGGTTAAAGTTAATTCAACTATTGAAAAAAGCAGCCTTTTGCAATTTATTAATTTTGAAGAAACAAATCGCTGGGATACATTATTTCTATTAGGTAAAATCCCAACATTAAAATCCAAATATCCTCTTGTCAATTTTTCAAAGGTGATTAAGTTCTTTAACAAAGACCATAGCAATAAAAGTATTCGGGTTGATAGTTCTAAATTTCCAAATGAAGAATTTAGATATATTGGAATGGAGCATATTGAAAAAGAAACTGGTAGATTATTGGATATGCCAATAGTTAAAGGGAAAGAAATCAAAAGTCAAACCATTAAAGTTCCTAAAGACTTTATTGTTTATGGCAAATTAAGACCCTATCTGAACAAATATTGGATTAACCAAACGGAGTATGATAACATCATTTGCTCATCGGAATTCTTCGTATTCGATATTGATAATGGAATAAATAAATTATTCTTTAAAAATGTTTTATCATCAAAAATTATTCAAGACCAAATTTCTGATAAAACAAGTGGTGCAAGAATGCCTAGAATCAACGAGGAAATCTTTTTCAATTTGCAATTTCCACTACCGCCAATTGAAACTCAAAATATAATTGCATTGAATATATCCAACCTTATATCCAATATTGAAAAATCTAAGGTTGATGCTGGCAATTTAAGATTAGAAGCTGAACAAGTATTTGAAAATGCAATTTTTAGCTAGATTATGAGAATACTTTCAGTTAACATCGAAGGATATAAAATATTTAATCCAAGCCCAAAGATTACACTAGGAAAGGACATTCAATTGCTTATTGGGGTTAACGGCTCAGGCAAATCAACCGTTCTAGAAGCTGTTGCAATAATATTTTCTCAAGTAAAAGAATATTGTGAAAATCCTAAGACTAGAGAACGTAAATTCAATTTCAGTATAGAATATTCTTTTAACCTTTCTGAAATAGAAGAAGAAACCACTAATACACAAAAAACTAACCTATCTATTAACCACATATTTCTTTCTTCCTCAAAAGAAACAGGGTTAGAGTTTTCAATGTATGTAAACAAAAAGGAGGTTACAACACCTCAGGAAATGTATAAATATTTACCTGACAATCTGATTTTCTATTATGCGGGTGCTTGCAATACTTTAGAAGAAATAATTGATAAAACAGAAGACGAACAAGCAAAAGATCTGTATGGTAAAACAAACGAAAAAAATATTTCTAAAGTAATAGAAAGCATAACAAAAAACATTATCTACATACGCAAAGATTATTATCCATTACTTTTTGCGTTAAATTTCATTGATAGAGATTTGTCGTTACCATTGAACGGAAAGAAATTTACAATTAAAAATATTCGTTTCGATATAAAACAATTTAGATACACTAAGAACACTGATTATAAAAACTTATTTAAACTAACGGGATTTTTAAGAACTTATGCAGACAATCTTTTGAAGCATTCGTTCGGAGTAGAATTTGACGAGGATAATAGTATTGCTTTTTTTAATGTTGATTATCACAGAGGTTTACTCGAAGCTATTGAAGAATTGCCAAACTTAACGGAAGACCAGAGGTTTAATCAGACAAGATTTTTGGCCTTTCATTTTATAAGTTTGCTTTTTAGAATCGGTTTCATTAAAAAAATAAACATATCAATTTCGGATGAAGATGGAAATGTTTATCTCATTGATGATTTCAGCGAAGGTGAGCAACAATTAATAATTTTAGATTCCATTAAAAAGGTGCTTTGCCAAAATAATACTGTCTTATTTCTTGATGAACCAGACTCATATCTTCATCCTCAAAGACAAAGAGAACTTATACCATATTTAAAGGATATTTTCACAGAAAGCTTTACTCAAGTAATTGCTACAACACATAGTCCATTTGTTGCACAGTCTGTAGACATTGAGAATATTCTTGTTTTTAGTAAAAAAGGTAAACCTTCAACTCATAAAGAGGATATTCTAAGCTATATCTCAATAAATAATGAGTTGTTTGGTATTCATAGCGAATATAGTATAGAGATTGAAACTAAGTTAAAAGAGTTTCAAAAAATGGTTGCTAAAATAATTTCAAAAGACAATGAATTGAATGATAGTTTTTATTCACTCAGAGACGAACTAAATACATTTGGGGAGGCTGTTAGATTTATCACAAGCTTTGAAACCCGTAAATTAATTTCAAATGGTATTGAAGTTTTATGAGGAAATTTAGAAAAATAAAATCACCTGAGTATTTAAAATCAAATTGGAAAATTTGGGGTATTGAATGGAAATTACAATATAGAGACCCTAATAGAAATAATACTTTTAATTGGAGAGGTCATTGGGAAGATTTAATTTTAAATTATTTAGGTCTATCCACACAGTTTCATTGTTCTTTTTGTGATATTGATAATATAACTGTTGGTGCTGCTGCAACAATTGAGCATTTTAAACCAAAACATAAATTTTTCAGTGTTGCATACCATTATAATAATCTATACAGTTGTTGTGGTGAATGTCAAAAGAAAGGTAAGCGATATAGTACTTTATTGATAAAACCAGATTTGCCAATTTATTCTTTTGAAGAGTATTTTGAAATAGATATTAGTAATGGCGAGATTAATCCAAACCCAGCAAAACCATTACTAAATAGACAAATGGCTGAAAAAACTATAGAATTGTATAAACTAAATAATGGAGACAAGCCAAGATTACGACTTAAATCTCTCAACTTATATATTTCTAGTAATCCCACAATGCATATTGACAATTATTCTTACCGTTTTTTTATTGAAGAATTTATCAGAATTACTACTTAAATCAGCAAACGCATTTGGTGGCACATTTGCATTTTTTCCAACAGCACAAAGCCAGCTAAAAAATGCAAAAGAGCCACCAAGCCAACGCACTAAGACGCCAAAATAACAGCTAACTATTTATTTGCCAATTTTGTGTATGTTTCAATTTTAGTTTTGCGATGTAACACTTATTCTAAAAAGCCAAATTATCTTAAATCAGCATAAACATTCCTTTAATTCTTCTTTACAAATTTACAAAGTATAACGATCGTTTGTTCGTTAATTTTACCTTCAATTTGTTCGGCATTATCGCTAACTAATTTAATTTTTTTCACAACCGTTCCTTTTGATGCGGTGAAGTTTGTTCCCTTTACATTAAGTGCTTGCGTTAAAACAACAGTATCTCCATTTTCTAAAATATTACCAAATGCATCTTTGTGCACATCCGCAACTTCAAGTGCACTCATGGCCCATTGCACAACGGTTTCATCCAAATCAACAGAGCCTAGTAAATTACTGGCCCAATCTTCTTCTTTAAAGTTTTGTAATATTCTATAACTCAACGCTTGTACACTAGGCTCTTGGCTCCAAATACTACCCTCTAAACAACGCCAGTGAAAACTCGCTGCTTTGTCATCAATAGCCGCTAAACAAGTATCACACAACGCTACTTGATGATCAATTGTATCGTCGTTTTTTGGCGACACGGTGTAGTCATGAGTTGGTGTTTCAACATTACACAATTCACACAAATTTTGATTTCGTTGTTTTAATTCTGGGCTAATTGACATAATTTTTTAATTAAAGAGGTGTATAAGTTGAACAAAAAAACAAACCCCCAATAGTGTTAAACTATTGAGGGTTTTTGAGGTCCCGTCCAGGTTCGAACTGGAGTAGCAGCTTTTGCAGAGCTGAGCCTAACCACTCGGCCACAGGACCAAATTTATTCTTATTAATTTTTTATAAGAACGGGTAGCAAAAATAAGATATTTTTAGCAACTTGCCCTATATAATTATAAAAAAAATGCAAATTCATTCAAAATTACCACATGTAGGCACAACAATTTTTACTGTAATGGGCGGTTTGGCTAAAGAATACAGTGCAATTAACCTTTCGCAAGGCTTTCCGGATTTTGAATGTGATGCTAAATTAAAAGAACTAGCAAATAAATACATAAATGCTGGGTTTAATCAGTACGCTCCCATGCAAGGTGCATTGGTTTTGCGTGAGTGTATAACCGAATTAATGCAAAATTGTTATGGCGCAACGTATCATCCAGAAACAGAAATAACTGTTACTGCAGGAGCTACGCAAGGTATTTTCACAAGCATTTCGGCATTCGTGAATAAGGGTGATGAAGTTATTGTTTTTGAACCAGCGTATGATTGTTATATTCCAGCTATTGAAACAATGGGAGGTGTTGTAAAACCAATTGTTTTAACGTACCCAAATTTTACGATTAATTGGCAAACGGTAAAAAACACTATCTCCGATAAAACAAAATTAATTATTATTAATACTCCGCATAACCCAAGTGGAACAACGCTTTCGGAGAGTGATTTATTACAGTTGCAATCAATTGTGGTTGGAACAAATATCATTGTAATCAGCGACGAAGTATATGAGCACATGGTGTTTGATGGAAAACAACATCAAAGTGTGGCACGATATAAAACATTAGCTCAACAATCTATTATTGTGTCTTCTTTTGGAAAAACAATACACGCCACGGGTTGGAAGATTGGTTACGTCGCAGCGCCAAAAGAAATAATGTTAGAGTTTAGAAAAATTCATCAGTTTTTAGTGTTTTGCGTCAACCATCCATTTCAGATGGCTTTAGCCGATTATTTAAAAGAAGAATCAACTTACAAAGGATTGCATTTGTTTTATGAATCGAAACGAAATTATTTTAAATCTCTAATAGCGTCTTCTCGCTTTGTTTTAGAGCCTTGCAAAGGCACTTATTTTCAATTGGTAAATTATAAAAACATTTCTGACGAAAACGATTCTGATTTTGCTATTCGTTTAATAAAAGAAAAAGGCTTAGCGTCTATACCTTTATCTGGATTTTATTCAGCACCGAAGCAGCAGCAGTTATTGCGTTTTTGTTTTGCAAAAAAAGAAGAGACGTTAGAACAAGCAGCAGAAATTATTTGTAAATTATAAAAAATAAATCATGGCGAATTTAGTAGTAAGCATCATACAAAGTCATTTATATTGGGAGTCGGTTGATCAAAATTTACAAGCTTTTGAATCAAAAATAAATGCCATTTCAGAAGAAACAGATGTGATTGTATTGCCTGAGATGTTTACAACGGGCTTTACGATGAACCCTGCTAATTATGCAGAGAATCATGATGGCAAAGGCTTACAATGGATGAAAAAAATAGCGAAACAAAAAAACTGCGCTATTGTAGGCAGCATTTCTGTAAAAGAAAACAATCAGTTTTTTAATAGACTGTATTGGGTTATTCCAAACCAAACGGTGGAGTTTTATGATAAGCGACATTTATTTTCGATGGGAAATGAGCCCGAACATTATAATGGAGGAAATAAAAAATTAATCATAGAATATAAAGGTTGGAGAATTTGCCCACTTGTTTGTTATGATTTGCGTTTCCCTGTTTGGAGTCGTAATACTAAACAACAACCGTATGATGTTTTAATTTATGTTGCGAATTGGCCTGCTGTTAGGTCTTATCCTTGGAAGCAATTATTAATAGCAAGAGCCATTGAAAATCAATGTTTTGTTTTAGGCGCAAATAGAGTAGGTGAGGACGGAAATGCAGTTTCTCATTCAGGAGACTCCATGGCAATGAATGCTCGTGGTGAAATAATGAGTAAAATACAACCAAACGAAGAGGTTACGGAAACTGTTGTGCTATTAAAAAATGAATTAGAAGATTTCAGAAACTCGTTTCCTGTTTTAAATGATGGAGATGGTTTTACACTGAATTAAATAGATAATTGGTTAGAGTCGTATAAATATTTTATTTTATAAATTGCGGCAACACTAATTGCGTCTGTAATTTCGCCATGCAACACCATTTGAAAAGCATCATTTAAATGAATTTTTTTTAGTTTTAAATCTTCAGATTCTTCAGGTTCGGCTTCTTCAAAAGATAAATTTGTTGCTAAAAAAACATGAGCATGTTCGTCTGTTGCCGAGTTGCTCAAATTTAATTGCATAATTTCTTCAAAAGTAGCAGCTACAATGCCCGTCTCTTCTTTTAATTCTCTTTTAGCAGTTTCTAGAGGCAATTCTCCTAATGGACCGCCGCCTTCAGGAATTTCCCAACTATATGCATTTAAAGGATAGCGCCACTGACCAACCAACCAAGTAAATCCATCTTTATCTAATGGAAATACCCCAATCGCTAAATTTTTAAAATTAACTACACTGTATATTGCTGGCTTTCCAGCAGGATTTGTTGTTTGATGTTTGTTTACAGCAATCCAGGCCGATTCATAAACAAGCTCTGAACTGAGTGTTTGCCAAGTATTTAAAGGGTTTTTCGACATTTTCAAGTATAAAAGTAAATATACTAATCCTTCAATTAAAGTACAATTATTTTTACCTAATTCTAAAACCAATTAATCAATAACACCAGAAAAAAGATGAATTTTAAAAAATTTTAATTTAATATTATTCTATTGTAATAGTCAGTGTTTTAAACTCGTAGAAGTACTATAATAATGATTAAAAAAACAATTTTTTTAGTAAAAAGGAATTAAATTTGTTTTTCAATTTTTAAAAAATGAAGCGCTTAATACTACTATTATTAATTTTAATTTCTTTTAAAGGATTTTCAAATCACATTGCTGGAGGCGAAATCACTTACACTTCTTTAGGGGGAAATGTTTATCAATTAAAGTTAAGTTATTATTGGGATTGTATTGGAGGATTTAACCCCGGCGCTTCGCAGGTTATAGCAGCTACCGGTTGTGGTAATGCTATAAATGTTACCGTGTATCAAAGCACCTTAACTCCTGGTGCTGGCGTAAGCGTAGCAGGCGTTTGTCCTGGATATACCTTATCTTGTAAAAAAAGAATTGATTATGTGGGCACGATTACCTTGCCAATGGCTTGTAATAGCTGGACATTTGGTTTAGGAAGTTGTTGTCGTGGAGGTAGTATAACGAACTTAACAGGAGGAACAGGGGCAAGCTATTATCAATTTGCAACGTTAAATAACGTAGCGGCGCCAACAAACAACTCTCCTTATTTTACAGCTCCTCCGTTGCCGTATTTCTGTTTAAATCAACCGGCGTGTTTCAATTTAGGTGTTGTTGAAAATGACGGACACACACTGTCATATGCTTTAGTAAGTGCATACCAAACAGTTACTACTTTTGTTAATTATTCCGGCACATATACTGGTTTAGCGCCAATATCAGGTATAACCATAAACGCTGTAACGGGCCAGGTAAATTTTACGCCAAATGCTTTAGGCGATTTTGTGGTTGTAGTTCGTGTAACAGAATATGATGCGATGGGAAATATTGTAGGGACCGTTATGAGGGACATTCAAGTCGTCGTTATTAATTGTTCAAACTTAACCACAGGTTGTAGCGGAGGAATTGTGTCTAATCCAACTGCAGGTACTACAAGTACTTTAACACCTTATAATTTACAAATTTGTGAGGGCGTTCCTTTCTGTTTTGATATAAATTTTACAGATCCAAATCCAGGAGATTCGGTAAAGTTTTCTTCGCCAAATTTATTAACAGCTCTGCCAGGAGCAACGTATACTGTTTCCTATTCAACCATAAATTCTTTAACAGTTCATATTTGTTGGACTCCTGGTGTTGGCACGGCTAATTCAAACACAAATTTTAACGTTATTATTAAGGATAATGCCTGTCCGGTGCCGGGTGCGCAGTATTACACCTACATGATAGATGTTTTACCTGCAGCAAACGCAGGTCCTGATTTAACCATCTGCGGTACGCAATCCGTCACTATAAATAGTTCTGGTCCGGGCGCTTTGTTTACTTGGAAATACCTAAGTGGTGCCACGGTTCCTGTTGGTCCCGCTTTCAGTTGTAATCCGTGTCAAAACCCAGTTGTTTCTCCGGCCACAACACAAACTTATGTATTACATACCAATGGAGCCATTAATTGTGTCAACGCGGATACTGTTGTCATTAGGGTTGCTCCTGATTTTTCATTAACGGCTAGCGCTAATGTTGGGAACAGCTGTTTAAGTAGTTCCGTTCAATTTACATCAACAGTAACTCCTGTTTTAGCAGGGTATACTTATACGTGGGCTCCATCAGCGGCATTAAGCTCAACGAATACGGCGGCTCCAACAGGAACTTATAACACCCCTGGAATTTATACCTATACACTTCAAGCGGTTAGTCCGCTGGGCTGTAAAAAACAATCAGCACCTGTTTCAATAACTATTTTACCCATATCAGCTGCTAATTTCAGTGCAACTCCACTAAATGATACGGTGTTGTGTGGCGGCGGAAACGTGCAGTTAAATGTTAATTTTTTAAATGGCGCTCCAACAACATGTGGACTTGCCTCAACGAGTTGTACCTCGCCATCCACGATTCAAGTTGGAACAGGAACAACAGTAAACGGAACAACGTCTTGGCCTGCTCCTTATGGAAATTTTGATAAAAATGCAAGGCATCAGTTTTTGTATAGAGCTGTTGATTTATTAGCCGCAGGTGTTGTACCTGGAAAAATATCTAGTGCTGCATTTTTTGTTAACTCCATTAATGGAACAACAAATTATCCTAACTATACGATTCGTATGAAGTGCACAAGTTTAGCTACTTTACCAACAACTCAAGCATTTGAAACAGGCTTAGTGCAAGTATATACAACCCCAATGTATAACGTTGTTACAGGATGGAATACACATAATTTTAATCAGGCCTACGAATGGGACGGCGTTTCAAATATTATTTTAGAAACATGTTATTCAATGACATCTTCTTGGTCATCAAATTGTATTAGTCCATCTACATTAATGTCTTACAATGCGAGTAAGGTTTTTCATAGCGATATTATTGTTGCTTGCGGCCCTGCAACTCCAGGTACATCTGCTTGGTTAACAGGAACCAGGCTTCCAAATACCAAATTTGGGAATTGTACGAGTACACAAAATCCTTCTAGTTTTACCTATTCATGGTCGCCTTCAACTTTTTTAAGTAGTACAACCATTAAAAATCCTGTGGCGGTGGGAGTTACTTCTAGTATTCAGTATACGGTTACCGTTTCGCCAATAGGAACAAGTGCGTGTCCTAAAACTGATACAGTTAGAATTACCGTGACACCTGCATTTACAACAACTTTAAGTTCATCGACACCTTTTTGTACAAACTCTTCGGCCTCCACTTTATCAATTGCTTATACAGGTACAACAACTGGCGTTGTAACTAATACGTGGACAGGACCAGGAATTACAAATTCAGTTACTGGTGTTTTTGATCCAAGTGTATCTGGATTAGGAGCCATTAAAGTTTATGTTTTAGCTTCAAATAATGGTTGCTTAAAGCGTGATTCCATTGTGATGAATGTGGAACAGTTTGTTCCTTCATCGTTTACAAGTTCAATCATTCCTCAGTGTGTTTCAAATCCAACCATTGATTTAGTTTCTATTTCAACGAGTTCATTAGGTGTTTGGTTAGGAACGGGCGTTTCAGGTAGTATTTTTGACCCTTCCGTTTCTGGCGCAGGCACATTTACAGTCACGCATTTAACAAATTCCTTGCCAACAGTAACGCTATGTCCATCAGCATCTAGTATTGTTGTTTCGGTTAGTTCTGTGGTTCAACCAACCATTTCAATGGCTGGACCTTATTGTGATAATTTTGCAGTGCAAAGTATGACTGTAAATCCTCTTGGTGGTATTTGGACTTCAGCAACTTCTGCATCATCAATTACGTCTAGTGGATTGTTTTCACCATCCGCCAGTTTGATTGGAAATAATCAACTTTTTTACACACTAACAAGTGGTCCGTGTGTAAAGAAAGATTCAATTATTGTGGACGTAGAACATTTTGTTTCAGCTGCTCTAACTGGAACGTTAGGTCCATATTGTGATTATAATCCATTAGTAAATTTAAATGCTATTGCTCAGTTTACAACAGGAACATGGGCTGGAACAGGCGTTACAGGAAACATGTTTGATGCATCTTTAGGATTGACAGGAAATAACACGTTAATTTATACGACAACATCTTTACCAACAGCTACACTTTGTCCTGATGTTCAAAGTACAGTTGTATTTGTTATTGATAAGCCTGAGGCGAATATTTTATCTGATAAAACAGATGGATGTAATTATCCACTCAATATAAATTATTTCACGAATTCTGTTTCAACTGGAACAGTGTCTTGGGATTTTGGAGATGGTTCTCCTATCATGACGGGATTAAACGTGTCTCATCCTTATATTTATGCTGGAACATATACAGCGTCATTAACATATATTGACAACTATGGTTGTAGAGATACAACGATTGCATCGTTTGCGGTCTCTAATTATTCGCTTCCAGTTGCTTCTTTTTATCCAAGCCCTGAGGTTACTACAGTTGTTGATGGTCAAATATCATTCACAAATAATTCTACGGTTTTAAATACTAATACATATTCATGGGATATTGCTGGGGAAGCAACATCAACACAAGTAAACACAGATCATCTATTTCCTAATTCAGGTCAGTTTATGATTACGCTCATAGCAACTAATGTGTATGGTTGTATGGACACAATCTCAAAATATATAACTGTAAATCCTGATGTGGTTATTTATGTTCCTAATTCATTTACACCAGGTAATGCTGATGGATTGAACGATGTATTTCAAATTTTTATACCAGATTCTGGCGTTGATTATTCGACGTTTAATATTAGTATTTTTGACCGCTGGGGAACAGAAGTGTTTAAATCCAATGATATCAATAAATCTTGGAATGGTCGTAAAAGTAATTCGGGAGAGCTTTTAAAATCAGATGCTTATGTTTATCGAATAACATTCAGTGATTTTAATAGAAAAGATTACGAAAAAGTAGGACACGTCACCTTGTTGAATAAATAAAAAATAAAAAGCTCTGTTTAACGGAGCTTTTTATTTTTTATTACCTTTTTTATTACCAAGAATCCAAAATAATAAAACAGGCAATAAAAACAAATCGGCAATAACCGCTATGACAATCGTAATGCATATTAAAAAACCAAAATAAAATGTGCTTTGAAAATCACTAATCATCAAACTTACAAATCCTCCTATTAAGATAAACGTAGTTAATACAATTGGTTTTCCAGTTTCAAAATACGTTCGTTTAAACGCATATACCAACGAT
The DNA here is from genome assembly GCA_044340865.1 of Bacteroidia bacterium. Classification (GTDB taxonomy): domain Bacteria; phylum Bacteroidota; class Bacteroidia; order B-17B0; family Aurantibacillaceae; genus UBA4416. Next base: position 11,539 of record JBIISW010000017.1, read on the forward strand.
TTCCCATATGCTAACTCTATTTTTAATCTAGAAATAAAATGAATGGTATCGTCTGTTGCAATACCAAACGCAATACTAAACACTAAAGACGTCGCAGCCTTTAATTCTATTCCTGCAAAACCCATTATACCCGCAATAATAAGCAATGGAATCATATTTGGTAAAATAAAAACAAGAACCATTTTCCAACTTCGGTGTAAAATGTAAGTTAAAAAAGCAATCACTAAAATCGAAAACAGAAACCCTTGTGTCATGTTACTAACCATGTATTCGTTGTTCCTATCTATCAAGTGTGCTGCACCAGTAATTTTCACGTCAATTTTATTTTTATCAATGTTAGCTTTTATAAATGCAAACAATTTTTCGTTATGTTTTTTGATAATAATACTTCCAACGTCTTTTATTTTCGCACTAATGCGAGCGTGCTTCCCGTCACTAGAAATAACTTTTTTTATTTCTTTATTTTTTTTATTTGAAATTAAAATAGTTTTTATTTCAATATAATTTTCTTTGCTTGGAAATAGTAATGGAGACTGAACGTCGCCATTTATTGATTTATTTATGGTTTTACAAACCATGGCTGGTGAAAAAACAAATCCTGCATCATATTCTTTTTTTATGAACGAATCTATTTTATGAAGTTGATAGATTATTTCATAATCCCAAACAGTTTTGTCTTTTATTTCGATGGCTAATTCTAAAGGGCGAACGCCACTATAGTGTTGGTCAAAGAATAAAAAATCTTGTTTGATTTTTACGCGGTCAGACAAATCTTCAAGTAAAACATTATTAACTTTTATTTTGTAAACGCCAACAACGGATAATAAAATGAGAACAACAGCCGTAACAACAATTGTTTTTTGATGTCTGAAAATCCAAAACAACACATTGCGCATAATATGATGTGTTTTGTTGTCGTGTTGATGAACCTCAAGAAGTTTTTTAGGCGTGAAAAGAATTAATAAGGCGGGTAATAATGTATAGGTTAATACAAATGCTATAACAATACCAACTGATGTGTAAATACCAAAATCGCGAATGGGTTTAATGCTCGAAAAAAGTAAAGATAAAAAACCGACAACGGTTGTGATTAGAGTTAAGAAAGTAGGGAAGCCAACTTCTTTAAAGATCAGAGAAAATATAGTTGTTTTGTCTTTCCCTTTCGATAGTTCTTCAAAGTATTTTGAAAAGAAATGAATGACGTCGCTCATACCCGCAATAAAAATCATAGTTGGGAGCATGACCGTCATAATATCTAATGGGTGACCAAAAAGCGCCATGATGCCTAAGGTCCAATAAACTGATATTGCTACAATGATAATTGGCACAATGATGCCATACAGTGATTTAAATGAAAACCATAAAAAAACAACAACGAGAATAAGTGAAATACTTAAGAAGTAAAGAAATTCCTTTTCTAATTTTTTTAAGTAAACGTCTTGTGCCACAATTCTTCCAACAAAATGAACCTTTTCGAAAGGATAGCGTTTAAATGTTTTTTCAATAACTTGAGTTAAAGAGTCTGATTTAGCTTTATTTAATCCTTCTTTTGTTTTTATTAATATGGAGATTGATTTGCCATCATGAGGAAATATGGAGCCAATTAGTTCAGGGGAGTTGTATATGTTAGTACTATCAGTTTTGTAAAGGCTTGTATCGTTGACATGGATGATACGTGTTTGAATCGGAGATAGTCCTCCTAATGTTGTGTTTTTAATATTGGTTGGAGAAACAACGCTACTAACATTGTTTAGTTTTTGTAAATCTTTAGTAAGCTTATCAATGTTAGTTAAAAAATCTTTTCTAAAGATTCCTGTTTTGTTTTCAATACCTAGTAAAACAAATTCATTGTCCCATTCAAAGCGATCTCTATGACGATTGTATGTTTCTAGTTCGTTATCTTCGTTAGGAAAAAAAGCTTCAAAGTCATAATTGAAACTTAAATTTTTTAATGGAAGTGTAAATAAAAAACTAATGAGAATTACTATGAAAAGTACGACTAAACTTAGTTTTTTTTGCATAGAACGTTTCATGTATTGATGTTTACCAGCCTCGGGTATCTATTAAAAATAATAAACCACCAATGACACCCGCACTAAGTTCCAATTCTCTTTTATTAATTTTATCAAAGGTGTCGTCCGAAGTATGATGATAATCAAAATATTTTTGTCCATCTGGTTGAAAACCAATTAATGGAACGTTTAGTTTTTTTAATGGATTAATGTCTGCACCACCACCACCTTGTGTTATGTATTGAACAAAATAAGGGTCTAACAAGGAGGCCCACTCTAATGTTTTTTTGAAAGCGCCTAAGGTTGTATCAACACTAATTCCTCTTGGGGAAAAACCACCGGCATCACTTTCAAGTGCAGCAATGTGTGTTAATTTGTTTTTCTTGGTGTCTTCAAAATAAGCTTTTCCTCCCGCCCCACCATTTTCTTCATTCATAAAAGCAACGGCTCTAATTGTATGTCGAGGTTTAATGTTTAATGATTTAAACATGCTTAATACCTCAATGCTTTGAACCACGCCAGCACCATCGTCGTGTGCGCCTTGTCCATTATCCCATGCGTCTAAATGCCCACCAGCTAAAATGATTTCATTTGGTTTTGTACTACCCTTAATTTCTCCAACAACATTGTATGAAAGCTCATTGGCTAACATTTCACAACTCATAGTGAGCGTTATATTTAAGTGTGGATTTTCTTTTAATTCTTGTAACAGTTTATCGGCACTGGAAAAGCTTATAGCACAAGCTGGAATTTTTGTTTTACAAACGCTTGTATCATAGCCCATAACACCAGTGTGAGGGAAATCATTATTTATAGAACTCATACTTCTAACAATACTTCCAACCGCTCCGTATTTAGCTGCCTTACTTGGCCCAGCATAACGATAGGTAACGGTTTCGCCGTAACATGCGCCAGTAGATAAGTGCTTGTGATCAAAGTAAACATTAAAAAAAACAATTTTGCCCTTTATGTTTTTTTCGCCAAGAGAATCTAGTTCTTTGTAATTTTTTATTTCTATAACTTGTGCGCTTAATCCTTTTTTAGGTGTTCCTATAGAATTTCCCAATGCACAAATCGCGTAATCAATGACTTTGTTTTTACTGTTTTTTGTAATGCATGTTTCTTTTTTACCTCTAACCCAATGCGGAACCATGCAGGGTTGTAGGTAAACAGTATCTGCTCCTGCATCATACATAGCTTGTTTTGCCCAGCTTACAGCTTTTGCAGCACCAGGCGATCCACTTAATCTACTTTCTATTTTTGTTGAGAGGTATTCAAGATTTGAATAACAATGACTTTTAGTTAAGTAAAAATCAAAAATAGTGCGAAGCATTGTACTATCTGAAACTTGTGAGACACCTATCTTTACAAGTAGAATGAAACTTATGATAAATCGTTTTTTCATATAAAAATTATAAGCTATTTAAATAAAGCGACTCTGCCTTTTCCCAATTAATAATGTTCCACCAGTTGGATATATAATCTACGCGCTTATTTTGATATTTTAAATAATAGGCATGTTCCCATACATCTAGAGCGAGTAGGATAGAAGTTGAATGACATCCGCTAATTTCTTTTGGCATATAAGGATTATCTTGATTGCTAGTAGTTACTATTTTCAAAGTTCCGTGTTCATTGATTAACCAACACCAACCGCTGCCAAAGTGTTTTGTAGCACTTTCTGAAAATTGTTTTTTAAAAGATTCAAACGACCCAAATTGTTTTGTAAGTGCTTCAAATAGTTTCGCGTTAGGTTGATTTAAGTCTGCTTTTGGGTTTGGCTTAAGCAATTCCCAAAATAAAGAGTGATTGACGTGACCCCCTAAATTATTTTTTATAATAATACTTTCAGAGTCGCTTAACTTTAACTCCTTACATTTCGCTTGGTCATTTATTTCAAAATTAAATTTCGTTGATGAAATGGAGTTCAACTTATCCACATATGCTTTATGATGTTTTAAATGATGAATACGCATCGTTTCTTCATCAATAAAGGGTTCTAAAGCATTGTAAGTATAGGGCAATTGAGGTAACACAAAGGAATTTCCGGATATTTTATCAAGTATGTTTTCAACGGAAATAGTTTGGCTATTTATTTTTGTTACAACTGATGCTAAACCTAAAATACCTAGCTTTTTAAAAAAATCTCTTCTATCATTCATTTTAAAATTGAATTAGTACTTGGTTTTTTTCTACAGCAACTCCTTTTGTTACTGCAATTTTTTTCACTGTTCCATCTGTTGGTGATTTTAGAACATTTTCCATTTTCATAGCTTCCAAAACAATAAGGGGATCACCTTTTTTTATCTCTTGTCCTTCACTTACGAGAATATTAAACACCATGCCCGGCATGGGCGCTTTAACGTCGTTGACTTTTTTTACAGCTAAACTATCCAGACCTAAATGATGAAGTAATTCATCGTATTTGTCTTTTATGGACAGTGAGTAGGATGTATTATTTATTTTCACCGTGATTTTTTTTTCTTCAGGAATATGTTTTACAATTTCTAAAGAATATGTTTTATGATCTTTTAAAAGATGATAAAAGCCATCACGAATTTTTATGATTTCTGAATGAAAAACAGTATCATTTAATTTTCCGTCAATGGTGAAGTTATTTGTTGATTTAGATAAATCAATTTTATATTCGTTCGAATCGTTAACAAGTATAGAATACATAGTATAAATTATGAATGTAAAAGTAGGTTTAAATACTAAAAATACAAGAACTTGTTAAATAAAAAAACCCCGAAATTCGAGGCTTAACAATTAATGCAATTTAAAAAGATTTATTTCTTAATAAATTCACCCATTTTGTTATCGTAGTTTAAAAAATAACCCCCTTTAAGCAAGTTTGAAACGTCTACTGTTGATCCAAAACCTCTCTTTACAATGTTGCCATATTGATCGTATATTTCATACATGGTTTCAACAGGCTTATCTGAAAAACCAAAGTTAATTGTTTTAGATGCTTTTACGGGCGAAAACACAATATTTGCAACATCCGAAATAAAATCAACGGGCTTTGATAAATGAGGCTGACCAGTATAATCGGTTTGTCTTACGCGTATTTGATTTTTCCCTGAATGAGGAGTTACTTTAAAAGAATAATTATTAACTGATGGAATGCCATTACCTTCCACTTCTCCAACTTTTACCCATTTGTTCCATCTAAATTGTTCAACCGCATAAGTTAATTTACCTGATTCTGATTTTGAACTCCATTTTAATAGTCCGTCCTTTTCTATTTTAATAGAGACAATTTCAAACGTACTTTTTGGTTTTAATACTTCTGGATTTAATACTTTAGGCTTACAGTCTTCTTTATACTTTATTTTTATTTCTAGCTTTTGACCAATAGTTAGGTTTTGAGCTTTTAAATCTATTTCAAATGCGTTTTGATTTAGTTCATCTGTAGTAATGTTTCCATTTACTAAAACTTCAATAACACAAAAACCAACTCCACTTGCCGCATTTGGGTTTTGTACATACACATTTTTCCCCTGATAATTACCCTCTAAAATAATTGTGCCAACCTGAGAAAACCCCTTTAAACAAAGGATTGCAAAAAAAAATGCATATATAAAAAGGTGTTTCATGTTGATAATTATTTACTCTTTTGCCAAAAATCTTACAATATTAAAAGGATATTTGGTAAAAACCAAAATAAATAGGGTTTATTTATTGTTAAAGTCTTAATAAACGCAGTTTTTAACATAATGGTCGATGATATTTTATAATTAGCCATTAAATTTCATTGCCCTTTTGCCTTAATGCTTGATTAACTGTATTTTAATGATTCATTTATTACTATTTTTGAATGATGACGGATTACTATTCTATTTTAGGTTTAAACAAATCGGCAACTTCTGTTGACATTAAAGCGGCTTTTAGAAGATTAGCAAAAAAACATCACCCTGATAAAAACCCAAATAACCCGCAATCTAGCGTCATATTTAAATCTATTTTAGAAGCTTATACCGTGTTGTCGAACCCACATAGCAAAACACGTTATGATAATTTAAATAGGCCGGCTTCTTATCAATCAGAACATAAAAACAGAAGAGATAACAAGCGCTCTGTTTCGCCAGAGGATTTAAAACAAAGACAATATTATCAAAACTATTATAAAACAAAATTGAAACGGCAAGCTGAAAATCCTAAACAAAAAGTTTATTCAGATTATAAATATGTGTTGTTTGCTACGCCTATTGCGGTTGGTTTGCTTTTATTAATTTTATCCGTTTTTTCGCCGAAGCCACCTCAAATTATAGACCATTCATTGAAGATAAAAAACCACGAAGAAAAAGTTCGATTTAGTCCGAAAAACGGAGACAAACTGTATAGTGGTTATTTCGGAGAAAGTCAAACATTTGAAACTATTCATAAATTGAAAATAAATAATGCTACCATGTTTGATGCTGTTATTGCTGTCTGTTCAGTAAAATCAAATCAATGCATTCAGCATGCGTATTTACAACACGGATATTCTATCGAGCTTGATTATTTACCAAATGAAGGCGTGTACTGGAAATGTTTTATTGGAAAAAAATGGAGCCCAACAAAAAAATTATACAACGATAAAATTATAGGAGGTTTTGATTCTGTTATTCAATATCAAAATTTTATTAAAAAACCAGTTTTCTTTAATCAAAGCCAATCAATCAAAATGGAAAGTCTAACGATTATGAAAAATAACTTCAAAAATAAAAATTACATTAGCTCCGAGGTTGATTTTTTTAAACTACCGTAAATGCAAAAAGTCATTTTATATAAAAACGCAAAAGTTAATTTTTCTGATACAGGCCGTGGACGTGTGGTTGTGTTATTGCATGGGTTTTTAGGGTCACATAAAATTTGGAGTAAAACAACTTTAAATTTATCAAAGTCCTATCGAGTAATAGCAATTGATTTGCCAGGACATGGAGCTACAGATTGTTTTGGATATGTGCATACAATGGATTTAATGGCCAAATGCGTTAAGGCTGTTATGCAAAGTTTGAATTTAAAAAAGTATGTCATAATTGGACATAGCATGGGCGGTTATGTTGGTCTTGCTTTTGCTGATTTATTTCCAGATAGTTTAAGAGGCTTGTGTTTGTTTCATTCAACAGCGTATGCCGATACTGAAGAAAAAAAGGTAGATCGTAACCGTGCTGTCAAAATCGTTAAACGAAATCCAAGTATTTACACCACAGAAGTCATAAAAAATTTATTTGCCACCAAGCACTTAAATCGTTTGAAAACGGAGATTTCTTTCGCACAAAAAATAGCGTCAACTATTTCTAAACAATCTATCATTTCATCTTTAGAAGGCATGAAAGATAGACCTAACAGAGATATTATTCTAGGCTTAGTTGAATATCCTATTATGATGGTTATTGGTGAATTAGACAATGTGCTGCCATGTCAACAATTGCTAGAGCAATCTAATTTAATTAAAAACAAACATGTGCTGTATTTAGAGCATGAAGGCCACATGGGATTTTTAGAAAATCCAAATGTATGTATAAAAAAACTTCGAAAATTTTTAAGAAACTCTTTTAAATAATTTTAATATGAAATTAGATTTTATAATTGCTCAATGCCATGATTTAGAAAAAATAGTTTCTACTTATAATTCAACGGTTGCTTCGCGTTTAGTAACAGCTGATTTGGTTGAGGTTACTGTAGAAAGTAAAGTAGCTTGGTTTGAACAACACACGTTAGATTCGCGCCCGCTATGGATCATTTATAAAGAGAATGTCTATGCTGGCTGGATGAGTTTTACATCTTTTTATGGACGACCAGCCTATGACGCTACGGTAGAAGTTAGTATCTACTTAGAGCAAGATTATAGAGGAATTGGTATTGGAAAAATATGCTTGCAAAAAGCATTTGATGTGAGTGCTCATTTAAAAATCAAAACATTGCTTGGATTTATTTTTGATCATAATGAACAGAGCTTAAATTTATTTTATAAAATGGGTTTTGAGAAGTGGGCTCATTTGCCTATGATAGCCAAAATGGATGATACAGAGAGAGGACTTATCATTTTAGGCAAACGAATACATGAATAAAAAAATTCTAAGAACATATAACATTTATTACGTAGCTTTATAAAATTATTGGTTTTTGGGTAATACCAAAAATAATAGGGAATGTAGTGAAAATCTACAACTGTCGCGCAACTGTAAGTTCTGTTACGTTTTTGAAGAATACCATTGTTAATCTAATTAACGAGAAGGTTCAAAGATAAAAGAATAAGTCAGGAGACCTGCCAAATAATTTAAACACGATAACTTTCGCGAAAAAAGTTGTGTACTTATGAAGAAAAAAGAAAAGTTCAATATAAATGACGTTGATGTATTATTTAAGTACATCTTAAATAATACCGTTTTAATTAAAAGCAAATACGGTGCATTATTAGTATTTGTATTTTTTTCTCATTATTTATCAGCACAGTTTTATTCTCCTTCTGCTGGTTCTGCTGGCACTACAGCAATGTTTAAAGACAGTGTTGCATTTGTAAACTGGGCTTCAACGTGCAAAGTGAATAGAGGGTTTCAAGACATATCAAATTTAAGTTTAGGGAATTCAGCCGTTGGAGATAGTTCTCTTGCCCTCGGATTAGCTCAAAGTAATGGCGTTGTGAGTTTAGGTGATGGCGGTTTTGCTATCTGCCAATTTCCTTATCCAATAAAAGATGAGGGAGGGAATGATTTTGCTGTATTTGAAAATAGTTTTGATGGTTTATTTTTAGAGTTGGCATTTGTTGAAGTGAGTAGCGATGGGGTTCATTTTTTTCGATTTCCTTCGCATTCATTAACAGATACTCTTTTACAGGTTGGACCATTTGATTATTTGGATGCAACTAAGCTAAATAATTTAGCTGGTAAATACATTAATGGCTATGGTACACCTTTTGATTTGAGTGATATAGCAAATAATATTTTATTAGATAAAAATAACATCACACATGTAAAAATTATTGATTGTGTTGGTTCTATTAATAATGAATATGCTTCTCGAGACAGTCATGGAAATAAAATAAACGATCCATGGCCAACGCCGTTTGCTAATTCAGGATTTGATTTAGATGCAATTGGCGTTATCCATCAAAATAGCATCACTGAATTAAACGAAATGTCTGATCAAGAACATTCAATGTCGGTGTTTCCAAACCCTTTAAATAACAATGAAAAATTAACAGTGCTTTCTTCTAATACCATTTTATTAATAGAATTATATAATACAGTTGGTCAAAAATTAATAGAAAACAAAGGTGATACCGTTATATTAAATAATATTACCGCTGGATTGTATTTTTTAAAAATTAATTTAAAAAATAAAACAGTCGTAAAAAAGATAATTGTAAACTAAACGGTTACTATCTATGGTAATAAATAACCCGTGTGTTTATTATATTCTTCTAAGGTGCGAATGCCCGAAGAGCTAATGTGTTCAAACTCTTTATTACAAAAAATATTTACAATTTTAATGTCAGGCTTTAATTCTTGTAAATAACGGTATTGATTTTGTTCGTATTGAAAATCTGTTGAATTTCTTAAACCCCTTACCACCGTTACATCATACGCTAATGAATCTAAATAATCAGTAAGTAACCCATTATATTCAGCATGCTGCCTGTTCGCAATTGTTTTTGGAAGTGCCCAGGTTCGTTCATGTTTACTTACATTTTTTCCGAATGCAATAATCACTTTATCAAATAATTTTTCTGCTTTTTGTAGCACATTATAATGACCTTTATGAAAAGGATTGAAACTTCCTGCAAATACAGCTATGTTAGGCACTCTTGTTGTAACGTAATCTATGAGTTCTTGTTTATTTTTAAAATCAGCTTGTTGTTCAATAAACAATAAGCGTTCTTTTTTATAAATCAAATAATCGACGCGCTGATGTAAAACAAATTCTTTTTGCTCTAACTCAAGCAATTCAGCAAATGTGCTATTTGGATTTATGGAAGAAAAATGGTTCATTCTGTTTTATGTTTTTGTCTAACAGTTTCCGAAAGAGTTGTTATTTATGTTTCTTTAAATAGAACAAAGTGCTACAATTTGTTTTTCTTAAAATCAGGTTTGCTTGTTCCTTAATTTGTTCTGCTGTTACTTTTTGGTAGTTTTCAATTTCTAAATTAATCAAATTAGCATCTCCCAAAAGCTCAGAAATAGCAAGATTTGTAGCCTTATTTAAAACGTCTGCTTCACTATAAGTAACTGTAGACTCTATTTTGTTTTTACACTTTTGTAATTCCTCTTCACTTACTAATTCAGTTTGCATTTTTAAAATCTCTGCATCAATGCCAGCTTCAGCGGCTTCAATCGTAATCCCATCATTTACTTTACCAGATATAACAAATAGTCCTTTATCAAAGTCACCCATCACGTAAGCATGAATGTCACTAAACAACTGTTTGTCTTTTATTAAATTTTTATATAAACGTGATGAGTTACCACGCGATAAAATATCTGATAACATATCAATAGTATGGTATTCTGCATCTACACGAGAACACATCCGATACGCTCTGTATATACTATTGATCGGCACATCGCGTTCAACAGTTAAACTACGATAGTCTGTTTGCTCTGGCTCAACAGGTAAATCTCTTTTTAATTTGATTCCGGCTTCAATAGGTGCAAACCATTTTTCACAAAGCGCTTTGACATTATCTAATTCTACATCACCCGCAACCACTAACACAGCGTTACTAGGATTGTAATGTGCTTTAAAAAATGCCTTTACATCTTCCATAGTAGCATCTTCAATATGCTTTATTTCTTTACCAATAGTTGCCCATTTATATGGATGCACATTATAAATTAATGGACGTAATAATAACCATACATCGCCATAAGGCTGATTTAAATAACGCTGTTTAAATTCTTCTATAACAACACTGCGTTGAACTTCCAAACTCTTTTTATCAAAAGCTAAACTCAACATTCTATCGCTCTCTAACCAAAAAGCTGTTTCTAAATTTTCAGCAGGAACAGTGCAATAATAATTAGTAATATCGTTTGTTGTAAAGGCATTGTTTTCGCCGCCAACCATTTGTAAAGGTTCATCATAATTTGGAATATTTACACTTCCTCCAAACATTAAATGCTCAAATAAATGAGCAAATCCCGTTTTATTTTCATCTTCATCTCTTGCGCCAACATCGTATATAATATTGAGGCAAGCCATAGGCGTACTTTTATCTTGGTGAACAATGACTGTAAGATTATTTTTAAGTTTGAATTTTTCGAACTGAATCATATAATGGTTTGAGGACTAAATTTATGCTTAAAGATACTAAAAACAGATTAATAGTTTCAAAAAAGCGTATTTTTAAAATTAGAAAATGGAAGTGTTTGAAAAAATAAAAAAATTTGAAAGCTTACACATTGTTTTTTGGTTAATTAAAGACAGTTGTTGGATGCTTGAGTGGCGATGGATGGGTATTCTAATGGTTATTCCAACCATTACGATTGCTATTATCATTGTTTACATCTCTCGAAAAACAATGGATGTTTTTTTAAATTTAGCCATTCTTTTTTGGATTTCGGCTAATAGTTTTTGGATGTTTGTGGAGTTTTTTATAAACGGAGAGTTTAAATTATGGGCAATAATTCCCTTTGCATTAGGATTCGTTTTTACAGGACTGTATTATTTTAAATATTTAAAATCAAAGCAGTCATTGTAGTCATGATTTTATGACACAAAACTCCTTTATTTTTCTTGTTAAAAACGCATAAAAACTGTTATCTTAGCCAACTTAAATTAAAATTATTTTCCTATGGAAACTACACCATATCAATCAACGCATAAAATACGAATTGTAACGGCAGCCGCTTTATTTGATGGCCACGATGCAGCAATAAACATTATGCGACGCATTATTCAATCAAGTGGGGCTGAGGTTATTCACTTAGGTCACGACAGAAGCGCTCAAGAGGTTGTAAATTGTGCTATTCAAGAAGATGCAAATGCTATTGCGGTAACAAGTTACCAAGGGGGACACGTAGAGTATTTTAAGTACATGCATGATTTATTGAAAGAACAAAATTGTGAGCACATCAAATTATTTGGTGGTGGTGGTGGTGTCATTCTTCCTGAAGAAATTGAAGAATTACATCAATATGGTATTGCTCGCATTTATTCACCTGATGATGGCCGTTCTTTGGGTTTACAAGGAATGATTAATGATTTATTACGTCAATGTGATTATGCAACAGGAACAAATATCAAAGAAGATGTTGCTAAAATTGCAAATAGAAATTATAAATCAATCGCACGAATTATTTCAGCTGCAGAAAACTTTAACGAAGATAATTTAGCACTATTAAATGAATTAAAAGTTAAGGCAGAAAGTTCTACAACATCTGTTTTAGGAATTACAGGAACTGGCGGTTCAGGAAAATCAAGTTTAGTAGACGAATTAGTTCGTCGTTTCTTAGTTGATTTTAAAGACAAACAGATTGCTATTATTTCTGTTGACCCATCTAAAAGAAAAACAGGCGGTGCTTTGTTAGGTGATAGAATTCGTATGAATGCGATTAATAACAACCGTGTTTATATGCGATCCTTAGCAACTCGTCAAAGTAATTTAGCTCTTAGCAAATATGTGCAGGACGCTGTCAATATTTGTAAAGCAGCCAACTTTGATTTAATTATTTTAGAAACATCTGGTATTGGTCAATCAGATACAGAAATTATTGAACACTCTAATATGAGTTTATATGTTATGACTCCCGAGTACGGAGCGGCAACTCAGCTAGAGAAAATTGATATGTTAGATTTTGCTGACATCATTGCATTAAATAAGTTTGATAAACGAGGTGCTTTAGACGCGATTCGCGATGTTAAAAAACAATACAAGCGTAACCATAACTTATGGGAAACAGCCGATGAAGATATTCCTGTGTTTGGCACAATTGCTTCACAATTTAACGATCCAGGTATGAACCGCTTATATAAAGCGGTGATGAATAAAATGGTTGAGAAAACTGGAAATAAAAATTTAGCTTCTCAGTTTTTTATTACAGAAGAAATGAGTGAAAAAATTTACATTATTCCTCCTTCTAAAACGCGTTACTTAAGTGAAATATCTGAAAACAATCGTGGTTACGATAAAAGAGCGAATCAACAAAGTGAAGTTGCTCAAAAATTATACGGGATTCAAAAAACAATAGAAACCATTTCTGAATCAAAAATGGAAGATAAAGACCGATTAATTAAAGGTCTGCAAGAAGCATTTGAGAAAACAAAATTAGATTTAGATCCGCGTAATTTATTAGTGATTGAAAATTGGGAAGCAAAGAAAAAATTATATTCTAATGAATTTTACGAATTTAAAGTACGTGATAAAGTTTTAAAAATTGAAACGCATTACGAATCATTATCACATTCAAAAATTCCAAAAATTGCTTCACCAAAATATACATCATGGGGAGATATTTTAAAATGGAATTTACAAGAAAATTTTCCTGGAGATTTTCCTTACACTGCCGGAATTTACCCGTTTAAACGTGAAGGAGAAGATCCAACACGTATGTTTGCTGGTGAAGGTGGACCAGAGCGAACGAATAAACGTTTTCATTATGTAAGTAAAGGTTTACCCGCTGCACGATTAAGCACTGCTTTTGATAGTGTAACCCTTTATGGTAATGATCCTGATTACCGTCCAGATATTTATGGTAAAGTTGGTAATAGTGGTGTGAGTATTTGTTGTTTGGATGATGCTAAAAAACTATACAGTGGTTTTAATTTAGCAGATCCTAAAACATCAGTATCTATGACCATTAATGGGCCAGCTCCAACTTTAGCAGCCTTTTTTATGAATACTGCCATTGATCAACAATGTGAAATTTATATTAAAGAAAATAAATTAGAGAAAGAAGTTGAAGCTAAAATTGCTTCTATTTATA
>JBIISW010000018.1:0-25350 GCA_044340865.1 Bacteroidia bacterium
GCTTTGATAACGTGGCAAGCTCAAAAGGAAGGTGGTTATATTAACGAAAATCATTTTTTTGCATTTCATGAACGCATTGGATATGCTGGATATGCCATCCTTCAATACCTGATTCATTTTGTGAATCCGTTTCAGTTATCTGTTATCTATCCCTATCCGCAAAATAAAATAGGGAGTATTATTTTAGGTTATGTCGTGTTAGTTGGTTTAGCCTTTTTGATCTACAAATTAATAAAACACAAGAAAACTAATTTACTTTTTGGTTTATGTTTTTTTCTTATTAATATCTTACTAGTGCTTCAGTTTATTCCATTTGGCGAAGTTTTAAATGCCGACAGATACATGTATGTCTCCATCATTGGCTTAGGGTGGATTGTGTTTCATTTTATTCCTATCAATAAAAAAGCACTCATCGTAATAGCTTTATTCATGACTACTCTATTAGGAAGTATAACAGCTTACAGATTATCGGTTTGGGAAAATAGCATGGCGTTGTATAAAGATATTTTAAAAAAATATCCGCATTCGTATATGGCACTTAATAGTATAGGCGCCGAGTACATGAAACAAAAAGAGTATCGTTTATCAGAAAAATATTACAACCAATCAATTTATGAAAATAGAAACTCATACAAAACTTATTACAACCGTGCTTTGTTATACTCTATTACGCAACGTTTAGATAAAGCAATACTTGATTATACAAAAGCTATTGAACTAACACACTATTACAAAGCTTACATAGGCAGAGCAAATGTGTATTATATCCTAAAAGATTATTCTAAATCAATGGCCGATGCCGAAAAAGCGTTAGCACTAAATAAAAATAACATGAAAGCAAATTATGTTTTGGCTAACTGTTATGACGATTTAAATCAATTAGATAAAGCATTAATTTATTATAACACAGCCATACATTTAAACAATGAAGACGCTTCGTTGTTTTTAAGGAGAGGCGTTTTATATGGCAAGCAACAACAATTTAAATTATGCTTAACTGATTTAGAAATAAGTACAACTCTAAATCCTAATTACGCGGAAGCTTACTATTGGAAAGGTGTTGCGAAATTTAATTTAAAGACAAATCCGTGTGATGATTTCAATAAAGCGTTGAATTTAGGATTTGATGCAGCTCAAATTCCACTAGAAAAATACTGTCATTAATAAGAAAACAATTATTAGTAAATTAGAAGCCTGATACATTATATTACGAATTTTGGAGATAAAAGCATTACATACCTGGATTACAAACGACAACGAACCTCTTATTATTTCTGGGCCATGTGGTGCTGAAACACGAGAACAAGTATTCGAAACCGCCAAATTATTGCATGATATTAAAAGTGTGAAATTATTTAGAGCAGGTATTTGGAAACCACGAACTCGTCCTAATTCATTTGAAGGTGTTGGAGAAGAAGGTTTAATTTGGTTGAAAGATGTACAAAAGCAATTTGGATTAAAAACGACCGTTGAAGTTGCAAATGCGCAACATACTGAACTTGCCTTAAAACATGGTGTTGATGTATTATGGATTGGCGCACGAACTACAGGCAATCCATTTAGTGTACAAGAAATTGCCGATGTTTTAAAAGGAGTTGATATTCCTGTATTTATTAAAAATCCAATTCACGCCGATTTACAATTATGGATTGGCGCTATAGAACGCCTATCAAACGCTGGAATTACTAAATTAGCTGCCATACACAGAGGATTTCATTATGCAGGTAAAACAAAATACCGCAATAAACCCTTATGGGAAATTGCTCTTGAATTAAAAACAACACTTCCAAACTTACCCATCATTTGCGATCCAAGTCACATTTGTGGAAATAGAGAATTGATTGAACACGTATCTCAAAAAGCATTAGACTTAGGCATGAATGGTTTAATGATTGAATCTCACATCAATCCATCTGTTGCATTAAGTGATGCGCAACAACAACTCACGCCTTTTGCTTTAAACGAGTTGCTATCTAATTTAGTTTACAGACAAACAACTTCTGAAAATCCAGATTTTACAAATAAATTGGACCAATTCAGAAATATCATAAATGAAATTGACGATGAACTCCTTAACATTCTTAAAAAAAGAATGAATATCATTGAGCAAATTGGTGAATATAAAAAAGATCATCATATTACTATTTTTCAATTAGAACGTTGGAAAGAAATTTTGGATAGTCGTCCTAAATGGGCTGAAAAGATTGGACTTCCAGAAGCTATAACAGAAAAAATGTGTCAGTTATTGCATGAAGAATCCATTCGTATTCAAACAGACATCATGAATAAAAAATAAATTTACATCACGCTAATTATAATGTAATTAAGATTATTAAATTCAATTGAATCATTTGGTTTTAATCCCAAAAACTTTGAGCCTAAAGGAGATTTGTTTGATATTGCGAAAACAAATAAGTTGTCAATTTGAATTTTTCCAATAGCCGTTGCAATAAAGAAATAACCAAGGTTTGTTTCCACTAAACTACCCACTACAACTTGATTTGAATGCGTGTCGAAATTTACCGCATTAAATTCTTTCAATTGAAATTCAATTTCTTTGACTTGATTTCCCAACTTTTCTTGTTCAAGATGCATCATGGCTTTGGAGGTTTCATGCTTATCACCAGCCGTACTTTTCGTTTCGTTTTTTGACGCTTCATGTAAATCTTGCATCATCGCATTTAAATCTTTTAATTTTTGATTTAAATGTAAGCCTACATGTGAAAGAATTCTCTTTTTTATATGATTCATATCTGAAACTAAAAGTAACATTTAATTGCATAAAAAAACCCTCAACGCTTGTTGAGGGTTTTTTAGATTTAAAAAATGTAATTATTGAGCGATCATTTTCTTAGTGATAACTTTACCATCTACATTTAAAGAATAGTAATATACACCAGCTGCAAAAGAGCCAATATTTACAGTATGAGTTCCGATTGTAGACGAAGCTTTTTCAGAAGATACAACTCTTCCCATAACATCAGTTACAGTAAACATAACAGATTTTGCATCGTTAGCTAATTGATAAGAAATAGCTGAACCAGATGTAAATGGATTAGGTACATTTTGTCCTAAAGTAAATCCAACTTTCTCTAACTCATTTACACCTACGGTAGAAATTCCGCGAACATAAAGATCAATTAATGGAGCGTAAGCAAATTGATTATATAATGCAGATGTTTGAATAAAACCACTTCCAATGGTTCCATATCTTTGATTACTATACATCACAACACCCATATTCTTTCCTGCATTAAAATCATTAAAATAATCCAAATAACCAGCTGAAGAGGTTGGCTGTGGACTTTGCCCATAAAGAGTTGGATTCCATCCATTGATTGTAGCTGGATTAGTTGCATCTCCAGATGCTATTGAACCTAAAGTATAAGTCATGCCAGGTTTGTAAGTATAACAAATTGCCACTCTGCTTCCTGCTGGAATATTAAGAGGTGTTGGTAGTTTATAATTAAAATAACCTGATACATTGTTAATGTAGTTTGTATCTGATACATTTAAAGGAGCCTTATAACGCTTGTAGTTTGCAGTTGGCGCTGCTAATTTTGCTTGAACACCGGGTAAAGTTACTGAAGCCACTGAAAATTTAGGAGTAATTAAAGACCCAAATTTGCCAAGCGCAGATGTTGATGGAAAAGCGTATTTAGCGAAAACACTTGTATTTGTTGTGTCTCCCCAAGCAACATCTATAATTAAAGTATCAACCACAGAGGGAGCCGAAACACGTTTATATTCACCTCCAAAGTAAAGAGTATCAATTATGTAAGAATCAAGTTTTGAAAATAACGCTGTAAATGGGGTACTTCCTTGCGATAAACTTTGCGGATCAAAGGTAATACCAGTCATATGAGTTCCAATATAAGATAAACCACTAGTGTATTTAAATTGTGCCAATGAATCACAAAACAACTCACTTCTGTACAGACCTATTGATCCACCAGTACCTAAAGTGCCAGGGGTGTTGTTGTTAGTAAATACATTAAAAATCGGGTCAATTCTCATACTAATAGGTCCTGTATCCGCAACTCTAAACGTAGATTTTTTAGTATTTAGATTAGATTTTGAGCTAATTGGGATTAACTTTGATCCTTGGTTAAAATCAAATAGCGCATTAGTCTGAGCGACTGAAGATGCTACAATACCTATTGTAGCAAAAATTGTGTAAATTTTTTTCATTTTTTTAGAGTTTAAGTTTTAATTAAATCAAAACTACTAAATTAAATTTAAAATTAATAACTAAAACATAATATTTATTGTTCTTTTAACAGATTTTTTCTGATTCTCAACAAAAATAATTGATTTGGAAAGTTTCTTAAACAAATATCCACTTTTAAACTAGCCATATTATATGAATTTAAAGAAGAAACTACTACATTTACCGAAAAAATTATGCAAACAAAAGAATTATTTAGTAAACAAAACGATAAAACAATCTTCAGATTAGTAATGCTTGTAAGCATTTTAATTTGTGCTGTTGTTGTTATTTTAAACCAGAAGTTTATACCGGTACCAGATACTTTTCCTTCGTTTATATACAAATTACCCATGGTTAATGCCATTTTAAATGGTAGTTGCAGTGTTCTGTTAATTCTATCTTTGTGGGCTATCAAAAAAAGAAATTTTGAATTACATAAAAAATTAAATCTTACAGCATTTTTGCTTTCTTCACTGTTTTTGCTTTCATATGTAACAGCTCATTATTTTATTCCAGACACCATTTACGGAGACACTAATCATATGAATGGATTAGAAGCAAATGAACTAGCTGCAGTAATTGGAACTAGAGGTATATATTTAATGATTTTATTAAGTCATATATTTTTAGCTGTTATTGTTTTACCAATGATTTTATTATCGTTTTATTTTTCATTAAAAGATGATAGAGTCAAGCACAAAAAAATAACACGCTTTAGTTATCCAATATGGCTATACGTAACCATTACAGGAGTTGTTGTGTATTGGATGATATCACCTTATTATAACTATTAATTAGTTTTACTTTCTGACTCCTTTTTGTAATTCTTAAAAACTACTTATGGCATTAAGGCAATCCCAACATTTAAAGCTATTACAAAAACTATCTCCGCAACAAATTCAGGTCATGAAATTGTTGCAACTACCTACTGTTGTTCTCGAACAAAAAATTAAAGAAGAGCTTGAATTAAATCCTGCACTAGAAGAAGATATCCTATCAAATACGGAGGAATTAGAAACAGATTACGAAGAAGTTGATCAATCAGAGGTTCCTGAAGAGAATGATTTTGAAGAAAAGCAGGCAGATAAAATAGACGACGATTATGATATCGAAGATTATATGGGAGCTGATGAAATAGATTCTTATAAATATGAAATATCAAATAGCAGCGCTGATGATGACTATTTTCAGGCTGTGGCAGTTGAAGGTCCGGATTTTCGATCGCAACTTGAAGAGCAACTTGGATTAAGAGATATTTCTGAAGAGCACTATACGATTGGATTATATTTGATTGGTTGCATCGATGAGGATGGTTATATTAGGAGAGATTTAGATTTAATTGTTGACGATTTAGCTTTTACCCAAAACATTTCAACGACTCTTGAAAAACTGACCGATGTTTTAACTATTATTCAAGAATTTGATCCTCCAGGTGTTGGGTCTAGGAACTTACAAGAATGCTTATTAATTCAGTTGGAACGAAAAAAATTAAAAACCAGAGAAACACACTTAGCCATTGAAGTAATAAAAACTATGATGGAAGAGTTTTCTAGAAAACATTATGATAAAATATTAAGAAAACTTAAAATTGAAGAGGATGATTTAAAAGACATTATTACAGAAATTACTCAATTAAATCCTCGTCCAGGAAATTCAGAAAACGATGATAAAAATCAAATCACTGAAATTGTTCCAGATTTTAATATTACTGTCATTGATGGTATTCCAGAATTAAGCATAAATCAAAGAAATTTACCCGAATTAAAAATAAGTACAGAATACATTAACATGCTAAAAGAATATTCGCGTGTTAAAGAAAAAACAGGTAAAGAGGCAGTTGGTTTCATAAAAAATAAAATAGAAACAGCACAATGGTTTATTGAGGCTTTACAACAAAGACATACTACTTTACTTGTTTCAATGCATGCTATTATGATGATGCAATATGCTTATTTTGCAACAGGCGATGAATCTAAAATTAAACCTATGATTTTAAGAGATATCGCTGAAAAAGTTGACCTAGATATTTCAACCATATCAAGGGTTGTAAATAGTAAATACGTTCAAACTCCATATGGAACTTTTTTACTAAAAACGTTTTTTTCAGAATCACTGAGTACAGAGGGAGGCGAAGATGCCAGCGCGCGCGAGGTAAAAAAAATAATGCAGGAATGTATTGCCGCAGAAGACAAAAAAAAGCCGCTAACTGATTATATTATTTGTACCATATTAAAGGAGAAAAATTATCATATTGCAAGGCGAACAGTAGCAAAATATAGAGAACAATTAGATATTCCTGTTGCTCGCATGCGCCGAGAAATTTAATTTAAACTATAGTGATCGATGTAAAAAGGAATGTAAGATGTCGTTTTCTTTTTGCGAAATAACCGCGGGAAATTATCTGCTGAAATGGCAAGAATAGTAAACTGTTCTGACTTTAGTTTGGCATTAAAAACAGACTTATCCTTTTTTAAATTATCAACATAACGTAATGCTTCTTCCGCATTTTTAAACGATTTGATATTTGTTATTTGTTCCGCGCTACCAAACAAACTATTCGAAATATTCAAATTACTGATACTGTAATAATTAGAATTAAATTCCGTCAAGGCTAATTTAAAAGGATTTGCAATAGCTGGATCATCAGGACAGACAACTACAACAAAATGTTCAGCTTGCATATCTAAGGTAAATGTATCTGTTTTATTTATTGTACCCGAACCATTAGCAGGATTTTTTAAATTATATAATGCTTCCAAAATAAGTTGAGCTTCTTTCGCGGTTTCATCTTTCGGATAAAAAATTTGCAACTTCTTTAAGGCTATTTCTAAAGAATCCAAACCTTTTAATTTTCCTATACAGAGTGCGTTAATATATAAAAACTTAGCGCTAAAATCATTTTTACCAAATTTTGTAACAGATTCATTACTTAGCTCAAAAGCCTTTTCGTAATTATTTAAGGCGTATTGATCAAAGGTTTCTGTATAAAATAATTCTACAACTCCTTTTTGATTTGTTTGTTCAACTGTATAATTAGGATTCTTGATAATCTGGGTATACTCACAATTTGGAAATTCATTAAATAATTTATTTTTATAATAATCAGCCTGCGGTTGATTTTTTACTGATAAGAATATTTTATATAATTGGTAATAGGTAGAAGGTCTGTATTTATGTTCAACAAACCGTTTATTTAATTCTTCAAACGATGCAATTGATTTTTTATTATTCCCTAATTCATCTTTATAAATACTTCCTAAATTATAATAGGCATCGATTATTTTTCCGTTAGAAATTTTTAGTAGCGAATCGTTAAGAGGCAATCCTTTCAAATAAAAATCTTTCTTCTTTTTATCATCGCCTTTTATTTTTTTTGTTTGGGTCCCTTTTTCATTAGTTAACTCTTCGCCCTTTTCGTTTTGATTATCCTGAGAATCATTCGTTAAAGCTTTTTGACTGCGACGCCAATTATCTTCAAGCTTCCGCGTACCAAACTTTTTTATAAAATCATTTAATCCAAATGCAATGGTTGTTTGATTATAAAAATACCAATCACCTTTTTGTGCTCCAGTCATTCCAGGCAAACTATTCATAGCTGGTACATTACCATTTAATGGGTTTTGGTTTAGTAACTCACGTGCTTCTTTTTCTTCTTTAATTCTTTCTTCTTCAGCTTCAATTTTTTGAATCAAATTAGTTACAAAAACATCTTTTTCTTTATCACTCATTTTAGCAATCATTTGTAAACTATCTTCACGTTGTATTGTTTTGATGTATCCTACTAATGTTTCAAGTGTAATTTTTCGGTTACTTATTTTTTCATAGTCTTTATAGTCTTTTGGTAAAGTAATCATGGTACTATCGTAGTATGCGAATGATAAAGTATAATTCGCGTTTTCAAAATAAACATCCCCTAATTTAAGATATGATAAGGCTTTTTGCTTCGGATTTTGAGTGCTGTTTTTGACTGATAGTTTATAATATTTAATAGCTTCTGCTTCGTTTTTTTCTTTTTCTGAAATCTCACCAAGGGTATAATAAATGACATCAAGGTATTCTTTATTCTTAATGTCTTTAAGCATGTTTAATAAATCACGTTTAAGCTTAATGATATTACCTTTTTTTACATCAAACAATCTTGCAATTTTCATTTTAGCATTAAATACCAAGTCATAATCAGGTTTTGCCGAAATGGTTTTTTGAAAAAATTGAATAGCTTTTTTATTATCTTTTTTTTCTTCGTACAACTGACCTAATATAAAAGAATACCTGGCGCGAGCAGATTTAGAAGGCTTAATTTTATATGGAAACTTAAATTTATATCTTGACTTTTTTTTATTACTGTCGCTAGGTTTTAATGCTTCTAATAAAGATGCCTCAGCTTCTTTCAACATGCCTCTTTTCAAATAATAATCGGCCTGAACAGCTGGTAATTCTTTTCTTGCATAATTAGAAATATTTTTATCGTCTTTTAATACCCCAATTATTGGTTCTGCTTGAGTTGGAGAACCTATTTCATTATATGACCTTGCTAAAAAAATAAGAGCTTTATACTTGTCTTTTGACTTATAACTTCTTACTACATATTCAAAAGCTTCAATACCAGAAAAAAATTCGCGCTTATAAAAATGAGCTATACCAATCGCGTTCCAATTATTATCAATCCATTTACCGGCGGTTGTAATTTCAGCCAGTGTTTTTTTATCTTTAATGGTGTGCCTTTGTATACAATTTGTTGATTTTTTAATCGCCTTATCAAATTCTGGAAAAGTTGCTTTTGTAGTCTCATTGGTTGGCATCAAAAAAACTGGCAAAAATTTATCGTAATCGTATTTATAGGCAACTTTTATTTTTTCTTCGCCTTCTTTAATGCTTTCAGTTGCATAATAGTAACCATTATAACGAGCCGTTAGGTTATGGTATCCTCTATGAACAAAGGTGTTTTTGTTAGTTTTACAGCCTGATAACAAAGTTGTAAATACAATAAAAACAAATATATGATTTATAATTTTTCTCAAAATAGAGTACAAAAGTAACGTTATAACGATTAAATAGTAAATTTAGTATATTTTTGTGTCCAAAGTATGTCTGATAAGAAAAATAGTCGTTGGAAAATTTTAACTGAACAGTTACGAAACAAATACCGTTTGGTGATTCTTAACGATGATTCCTTTGCAGAAAAATTTTCTTTAAAACTATCCCCTTTAGGTCTTATTATATTATTTAGTTCGATAACAATCGTAATGACAACCTTTGTAATAAGCATTATTTCTTTTACAACTTTAAAAGAGTACATACCAGGCTACGGTAATGTGAATGATCGAAAAGATATTGTTACATTAAGCCTGAAGGTAGACTCGTTAGAAAACACTTTAAGTTCAAGAGAGTGGTATATTAATAATTTATTGAATGTGTTTTCAGGAAAAACGGAAGCTAAGCCTCAAAAACCAGTAAAAGACGCTACTGGAAAATATGCCAAAATTGATGTACAAGCAAGTGTTCAAGATCTAAAATTAAGGAACGACATTGAGACAAATCAATTAACATCTACAAGCGATAAAGTAAGTTCAAATAAATTAAACTCTTTAAGTAATTATTTCTTTTTTTGTCCAATTAAAGGCATTATTACAAATTCTTATAATTTAAGTGAGGACCATTTCGGTATAGATGTAGCCACAAAAGAAAACGAATTAATAAAATCTACACTTGATGGGACCGTTATTTCGGCCGAATACACATCTAACGATGGATATACGATACAAATTCAGCATGGCAATGATTTGATTAGTATTTACAAGCATTGCTCTGTTCTTACAAAAAAAACAGGTGATTTTATTAAGGCAGGCGAACCAATTGCCATTGTTGGCAACACAGGAGAATTGAGTAATGGCCCACACTTACATTTTGAAATTTGGTATAACGGTTTTTCTATCAATCCGCAAAACTATGTGGTGTTTTAGTAAGTTCCATTCCTGAACATTAAATTACTTATTTACATACAGTTATATAAAAAACACGATTGACTTTTAGTAAAAAAGAAGAAATTAATCAAATAAGTAATTTTAAGTAAAAAAAAATTTCTCGTTAATCAATTTATACCTACATTTGCACCCGAAATTTAAAGCTAAAATTGTCTTTTTTTACAATGACTACTAAAATCAATACATACACGAAATTTTCAAGTATCATTTTATTGGTATTTGTTTTGTTTTTTTCCGCCATTACACCTTTAAACGCTTCAGAACCTCAGGAGGTAGCAATTGCAGTTGGTCATCCGCATGCTGAAGCAAATCATGTTGAGGAATCAAATAAGCCTATTGATATCACAGCTATTGCATTAGAACACGTGGCAGATGCTCATTCTTGGCATTTATGGGGTGAAGGTCACGATGCTGTTGCATTACCATTGCCTGTTATTTTATATTCATCAACAAAAGGTCTACAAGTATTCTCATCGGCTCGATTTGAGCATGGACACGCCTCATACAATGGATATAGTTTAGAAGAAGAGAAAATCATTAGTGAAGATTCGTCAGAAACAATGTATGATATTTCGATTACCAAAAATGTAACCCAAATGTTTCTTTCAGCAATCGTTTTATTTTTATTGTTTACATCAATTGCAAGAGCATACAAAACACAAGGCGTTACGTCTGCACCAAAAGGTAAACAATCTTTTTTTGAGCCATTAGTTACGTTTGTGCGTGATGATATTGCTAAAGGAAATATTGGACATGGTTCTGAAAAATATGTGCCTTATTTATTAACCGTGTTTTTTATGATTTTAATTAACAACGTATTTGGTATGATTCCAATTGGTGCAAACTTAACAGGGAATATTGCCTTTACTCTAGTGTTATCAGTATTTACGTTAATTGTAACCAATATAAATGGAAACGGTGCTTATTGGCATCATATTTTTATGCCACCAGCACCAAAATGGTTATATCCAATTTTAGTTCCAATTGAAGTTGTTGGTATCTTAACTAAACCATTTGCTTTAATGATCCGTTTATTCGCAAACATGACAGCTGGTCATATTATCGTTATTTCATTAGTTGGATTAATCTTTGTATTTAAATCAATTTATATTGCACCCGTTTCAGTAGCATTTGCCTTATTTATTGATGTGTTAGAATGCCTAGTGGCATTCTTACAAGCTTATGTATTCACAATGTTGACAGCATTATTTATTGGTTCTGCAGTGGCAGATCATAATGATGATGGTGTTCATAATTCAGATGATAAAGAACTTGAAGAAGTAAAACATTAATTAACCAAATAAAAACAAATAACATGACAGGAAGTATCGCAGCAATCGGAGCAGGCTTAGCAGTAATAGGCGCTGGTATCGGTATCGGACAAATTGGAGGACACGCAATGGATGCCATTGCACGTCAGCCAGAAGCTACATCTAAAATTCAAACAGCAATGATCATCGCTGCAGCCCTTGTAGAAGGTGTTGCATTATTCGGTGTGGTAGTTGCTTTAATGAAATAATTAGAAGCTTCAACAAACAAACCAAAGCTATTACGGTTGGTGATAGCTTTGGTTTAAATAAAAAAGTAATGTTAACTTCGAGAGCCTCAGTCAACATTAAAAAATAAAATTTTATTTGGTAAATAAAAAACATTAAAAAAAACAATAACAATGACGAGTACATTCATTTTAGCAAGTTTAATTGAACCAGCCATTGGTTTGATTTTTTGGACAACAATTACATTTGTTTTATTATTGGTATTATTAGGAAAGTTTGCATGGAAGCCTATTTTAGCAGCCATTAAAACTCGTGAAAAAGGCATTGAAGATGCGTTATCGAGTGCTGAAAAAGCATTAAATGATATGCGTGAATTAAAATCGAGTAACGAAAAAATCTTAGCTGAAGCAAGAGTTGAACGTGATAACTTGTTAAAAGAAGCACGTGATACAAAAGATGCAATTATTGCTGAAGCAAAAGCAAAATCTCAATCAGAAGCTGATCGTATTATGTCATCTGCTCGTGAGCAAATTACCAATGAAAAAAATGCAGCTGTTGCTGAATTAAAAAATCAAGTTGCAACATTATCAGTTGAGATTGCTGAGAAAATTTTACGTAGCGAATTGTCAAATGATGACAAACAAAAAGCGTTAGTAACTAATTTAATGAAGGACGTAACACTTAACTAAGATGATAGTAGCTTCAAGATACGCCAAATCATTACTTGACTTAGCTGTTGAAAAAAATCAGCTTGATGCTGTATATGCTGATATGCTTTACATCAAAGAGGTATGCGAAAAATCAAAAGAGTTTACTCAATTTTTAAATAGCCCGATTATAAACGTTGATAAAAAAGTAGCTACCTTAAAAATTGTATTTGAAGGCAAATTAAATGCAATGTCAGCAGGGTTTATTTCTATTGTAACATCAAAACACCGCGAGTCAATTATTCCTCAAATCTCAAGTAGTTTTATAGAACAATATAAAACACATAAAAATATATTAACTGCAATTGTAACATCAGCAAATGGCCTTGATGCTGCAACAAAACAAAAAGCGCTTGATTTAGTAAAATCTCAATTAAATGGAGAGGTTGAATTAATTGAAAAAATTGATTCAAATATCATTGGTGGATTTATTTTAAAAATTGGAGATAAACAAATAGATAGATCTGTTTCTCGCCAACTAGTAAACTTGAAAAAGGAATTAACAAACAAAACATTAAACTAAACATAAAACCATATAACAATGGCAGAAGTAAAACCAGCAGAAGTATCTGCAATTTTAAGAGAACA
Source organism: Bacteroidia bacterium (assembly GCA_044340865.1). Classification (GTDB taxonomy): domain Bacteria; phylum Bacteroidota; class Bacteroidia; order B-17B0; family Aurantibacillaceae; genus UBA4416. The sequence goes on from JBIISW010000018.1 coordinate 12,983, forward strand.
ATTATCAGGCTTTAAATCAGAGTCTGAATTAGAAGAAGTTGGATCTGTATTACAAGTAGGTGATGGTATCGCTCGTATTTACGGTTTATCTAAAGTTCAATCTGGAGAGTTAATTGAATTTGAAACTGGCCTTCAAGGTATCGTTTTAAATCTTGAACAAGATAACGTTGGTGCTGTATTATTAGGTGCAAGCACTGGTATTAGTGAAGGCTCTTCTGTAAAGCGTACAGGACGTATTGCTTCAATTAAAGTTGGAGAAGGTATGTTAGGTCGTGTTATTGATACATTAGGAAATCCTATTGATGGAAAAGGCCCTATTCAAGGAACTACTTACGAATTACCTTTAGAGCGTAAAGCACCAGGTGTAATTTACCGTCAACCGGTAACTGAACCATTACAAACAGGTATTAAAGCTATTGATGCTATGATTCCAATTGGTCGTGGACAACGTGAGTTAATTATTGGAGATCGTCAAACTGGAAAAACAACCGTTGCCATTGATACAATCATTAATCAAAAAGAATTTTACGATGCAGGAAAACCTGTATTTTGTATCTATGTAGCTATCGCTCAAAAAGGTTCTACAGTTGCGAATATTGTTCGTACACTTGAAGAAAATGGTGCGATGGCATATACAGTAATTGTTGCTGCAAACGCATCTGATCCTGCTCCAATGCAGTTTTATGCGCCATTTGCTGGAGCAACAGTTGGTGAATTCTTCAGAGATACTGGTCGTCCAGCTTTAATTGTTTATGATGATTTATCTAAACAAGCAGTTGCCTACCGTGAGGTATCCTTATTATTACGTCGTCCTCCTGGACGTGAAGCATATCCTGGTGATGTATTTTACTTACACAGTCGTTTATTAGAACGTGCTGCGAAAATTAACTCTTCTGACGAAATCGCTAAAAATATGAACGATTTACCTGAGGTTTTAAAACCAATTGTAAAAGGGGGTGGTTCATTAACAGCCTTACCAATTATTGAAACACAAGGCGGTGACGTTTCTGCATACATTCCAACTAACGTTATATCAATTACCGACGGCCAAATATTCTTAGAGTCAAACTTATTTAACTCAGGTGTTCGTCCTGCAATTAACGTAGGTATTTCGGTATCACGTGTTGGTGGTAATGCACAAATTAAATCAATGAAAAAAGTTGCTGGTACTTTAAAATTAGATCAAGCTCAATATCGCGAGTTAGAAGCGTTTGCCAAGTTTGGATCTGACTTAGATGCTGCAACAAAATCAATCTTAGATAAAGGTGCTCGTAACGTTGAAATTTTAAAACAAGCTAATGCATCTCCTTTAACTGTTGAGCAACAAATTGCTATTATTTATTTAGGAACTAAAAACTTATTACGTTCTATTCCAGTAAATAAAGTGAAAGAATTTGAAAAAGAATTCTTAGATGTTTGTGAAAGAAAAAATAAAGAACAATTAAATGCACTAAAAGCAGGTAAATTTGATGATAGCATTACTTCTGTTTTAGAAGCAACAGCTAAAGAATTATCAGCAAAATATAACTAAAAAATGTTGAATTATGAATGTTGAATTTTAATTTAAGTGTATACATTCAAAATTTAAAATTCAGCATTCAACATTTTCATAAAAGATGGCAAATTTAAAAGAAGTAAGAAATAGAATAGTATCTGTTGGTTCAACGATGCAGATTACGAGTGCCATGAAAATGGTAAGCGCTGCTAAGTTAAAACGTGCACAAGATGCTATTACGCAAATGCGTCCGTATGCAAATAAATTACAAGAAATTTTGCAGAACGTCAGTTCAAGTTTAGATTCATCTGAAAACGTTTATGCGCGCAATATTTCTTCTAAAAATGTACTGTTAATTTGTATTTCTTCAAACAGAGGACTAGCAGGTGGATTCAATTCAAATGTCATTAAAAAGACGTGGAGTTTAATTAAAAACGAATATGCAGCTAATAACGTATTTGTTATGAGTATAGGAAAAAAAGCCAATGATGCTTTTAAACGTACTGAATACAATATACACGGAACAGATTTACCGCATGAATTAAACGATATTTTCGATCAATTAAATTATAACACGGTAGCTCCTATTGCAGAAAAGGTAATGGAATCATTTGTAAATAAGCAATTTGATAAAGTTGTTTTAGTTTACAATCAATTCAAAAATGCGGCTATACAAATTGTTCAGGATGAAAATTTTTTACCAGTTGTAGCGACTCAAGATGAAGGTAAAACATCTTCAACTGATTATGCGTTTGAACCAAGTAAAGAATTTATTATCGGCGATTTAATTCCTCGCTCGTTAAAAACACAATTTTATAAAGCATTATTAGATTCAGTTGCATCAGAACATGGTGCTCGAATGACAGCCATGCATAAAGCAACTGATAACGCTAAAGATATGTTACGTGATTTAAAAATAAGTTATAATAAAGCTCGTCAAACAGCTATTACAACAGAAATTTTAGAAATTGTGGCTGGTGCTGAGGCATTAAATGGATAAATTTATTAAACAATAAAATAAAAAAAGCCGCATGATGCGGCTTTTTTTATTCCTTTACTTGTGAAAAGGGTGGTTAAATGAAACAAAATGCTAAACTATTTTAAACAAACATTGTTAAAACAATAGACAATTATTTAATTATATTTTAGCACCTTTACACCAACTAAAAAAACAAACATGGCAATTTTACTATTCTTATTATTACATTGGTATTTATCGTTATTCGGACAAACATTTTTTTTACACCGCTATTCGGCTCACAAAATGTTTACCATGAATAAATTTTGGGAAAAATTTTTTTATATTTTCTCTTGGGTTGCTCAAGGCTCATCCTATTTAAACGCAAGAGCATACGCCATTCTTCATCGTATGCATCATGCTTATAGCGATACGGAAAAAGATCCTCATACACCTCATTTCTTTAAAGACGCTTACCACATGATGCTACATACACGTACAATATATAACGATGTTTTAAACAAAAGAGTTGTTGTTGACGAAAAATTTGACCGCAATTTTCCTGAATATCCTGCAATAGATAAAATAGCTGATAGTTGGTATACACGTATTGCTTTTGGGGTTGCTTATTTCGTTTTTTACGTTGTATTTGCAACTCATTGGTGGATGTTTTTGTTCTTACCAATCCACTTTTTAGTTGGTCCAATACAAGGTGCCATTGTTAATTGGGCAGGTCATAAGTATGGTTATCGTAACTTCAACGGTGAAGATAAATCAAGGAATACTTTATTTTGGGATATTTTATTAATGGGTGAGCTATTTCAAAATAACCATCATCATGCAGGTTCTAAACCAAACTTTGCAGCAAAATGGTATGAATTTGATCCTACTTATCCCATTATTTTATTATTAGACAAAATTCGCGTTATTAGATTGGTGAAATAATACCTATTAATTACATATCAAAGAAGGCTTCTGAAATTCAGAAGCCTTTTTACTTTATAAAAAAAATATAACGAACTAAGCATTTTGATTTTTAAACGAATGAAATAACAAATAAACGGAACTAGCAAAAAGAAAAAATGCCCCTGTTTGATGAAGCACACCGAGTACAACTGGAACTTGGTATAGTAATGTAAAAACACCTAAAATAAATTGAATCGTAATTCCATAAATTAAAAACGTAATTCCTTGATACTGATTTTTATTTAACTGAAGTTTGTTTGATTTATACCATATAAAAACAAGTAAAAGGCATAGTGCAATAGCAAGCGTGCGATGCACGAATTGAATTCCACTGGCATTTTCAAAGAAATTTAAATAGAAACTTTCTTTCATGGTTACCTGCTCTGGCATCCAAGAGTCCCCCATTTTTGGCCACGAATTAAAAATGTGCCCAGGACGAATTTTGGCCGCGTTGCCTTCAACAAAACCTGCTGTGAATGCGCCATAAATAATTTGTAAAATCAAAACAACGAAAAAAGAAAGTAACCACCATTTTAATTTAACGCCTTCTCCTTTTTCAATTTGATCCTTCGGATATATTAACTTTAAAGCAAACCAAAATGTAAATGCGAATAAAGTAAAGGCACTCATTAAATGAGTTGCTAACCTAAAATGGCTAACGGCTGGCTTGTCTTGTAAGCCACTATACACCATCCACCAGCCTATAACGGCCTGCATGGCACCCATAAAAAATAAAAGGATCAATGATGGCGTCATTTCTTTTTTTACTTTTTTTCGAATTAATAAAACAACTAATCCTATGGAAAAGACATACATCATTATTCTTCCAATTAAACGATGAATGTACTCCCAAAAAAAGATGTGTTTAAATTCGTCCATTTTCATTGTAAAATTCACTTTTATAAACTCAGGACTTTGTTGGTATTTCGTAAATCGTTCTATCCAATCCGAATCAGATAATGGTGGAATGGAACCCATGAAACTCCAATCGGTAATAGATAAACCAGAATGCGTTAGCCTTGTAATACATCCTACAATAACCATAATGTAAATAAGCGAACAGCCAGATAATAGCCAATAGATAACTGATTTGTTTGGATTTTGATTAATCATTTTACATTGAATTTGTTGGTAAAATTACAAAGCATTTGGTTATAAACTTTGTATTTTTTGCAATTTATTTTAGAAAAAATCACAAATCCAATAAACATTTTCCGAACTAAGGTGTATAAAAATTATTTTTTTATACTATCATTTAAAAACACAAAATAATAATGTTGAACCTCTTGTAAAAAATACCAGCTATAAATAAGAACTTTCAAAAAAACAACTTCACATTTGTTTCAACTATTCTGTGTTTGAAAGAATAACCTATTACATTCAGCTTAAACATTTTTTTTATACCTTCACAGGAAGATTTAAAAATTAATGTCGAAACGTTTAGCAAAATTTATTTTAAATTACAGGTTGCCCATCTTAATAATTATATTGGGCCTTACACTTTTTATGGGGTTTTTTGCCTGTAAAGTTGAAATTGCCTATAATTTCGCAAAATTATTGCCCGATAGCGATTCGGCGAGTGTAGATTATGATTATTTTAAGTCAAGATTTGGGCAAGACGGAAATGTATTAGTTATTGGTATTGATAAAAATAAAATTAGCACTTTAAAAAATTATCAAGAATGGGATAAGCTTGGGCATCGTATAAAAAATATTAATGGTATAAAAGCAGTTGTTTCTATCGCGCGCTTAAATAATTTGCACCTTAATGACTCTGCTGGAAAATTTGAGTTTAAACCTTTAACATCTAACTTACCAAAAACGCAACAAAGCCTTGATTCATTGTTGAAGAAAGCAAGTTCTTTAAAATTTTACGAAGGAATTATTTTCAGTGAAAAAAATAACTGCACATTAATGGCAATTACATTTAAAGAAAATGTGTTAAATACAAAAAATAGATTAAGCATAACTGATTCTATAAAACAAAAAACTAATGACTTCGTAAAAGCAACTCATATTGATGTTCACTATTCTGGATTACCATTTATTAGGACAACCATTGCGAGAAAAATATCTAACGAGATGACTTTCTTTTTAGGTGTCGCCTTTTTTGTAACAGCGCTCTTATTATTTGTATTTTTTAGATCAATCCAACCTGTTATATTTTCTTTACTAGTTATCATTTGTGGTGTTTCATTTACACTGGGAAGCATAGTTTTATTAGGCTATAAATTAACATTGCTTTCAGGGCTAATTCCTCCATTAATTATTGTGATTGGAGTTCCCAATTGTATTTTTATTTTAAATAAATACCATGGAGAACTAGCAAACGGGATTTCAAAAATTAGAGCATTACATATTGCAATTGCTCGAAGCAGTGTTTCATTGTTTTTTGCTAACATTACAACATCTATCGGTTTTGCTGTATTTTGTGCAATTAAAAATCAAATTTTATTTGAGTTTGGACTAATTGCATCCATTAATGTAATGATAACTTACCTCATTTCATTATTACTTATACCCATTATATTTAGTTACTTACCAGAGCCTAAACCAAAACATTTAAAACACTTAGATAGTAGTAAGTTAAGAGCTATGTTATCGAAAGTTGCCCTAATAACTTCGGTACATAGAAAGTCTATTTATATTTCTGTTATTATCATTGTTATTATTTCAATTTTCGGACTTATACAAATAAGGGCAAATGGATTTGTGGTAGACGATTTACCTTTAAAGGATCCATTATTAATAGACTTGCATTATTTTGAAAAAAATTATGGTGGAGTTCTTCCATTCGAAATTGTAATCAACACAAAAGAGCCAAATGGATTACTAAAAAATAATGCAAAAGCATTATATAAAATCAATAAAGCTCAGAAAATGTTGAGCACTTACAAAGAATTAGCTCGGCCAGTATCAGTTGTTGAAATCATAAAATTTATGTATCAATCCTATAAAGGCGGAGAGTCAAAATTTTATAAAATGCCAAGTGCAACCGATTTAAAACAATTATCAGAATATGTGAAAGAAGATAGAGAAAAAGAAAATCAACTAAAATCTTTCATTGATTCAACAAGGCAATACACGCGCATTAGTGCACAAATGGCAGATTTAGGTTCTATCCAAACAAAAAAATTAATTGCTGAACTAAAACCACGCATTGATAGTGCTTTTAATTACGATTATGATGAAAAAAAATGGCTGCCAGATCATGAAAAATACGATTTAAAACTAACAGGCAATAGTCTCATTTTTTTAAGAGGCAGTGATTTTTTAGTGACAAATTTGATTGAAAGTGTGGAACTTGCTATTATTCTCATTGCCATTTTTATGTTAACACTGTTTACATCATTTAGAATGATTTTGATTTCAATCATTCCTAGCTTAGTAGCTTTACTAATTACTGCAGGATTAATGGGTTATTTAGGTATTCCATTAAAACCAAGTACTATCTTAGTTTTCAGTATTGCATTTGGCATTTCGTCAGATGGAACACTTTATTTTCTGACAAAATATAGACATGAAATTCGTAGAAATAAATTATCTATTACCGATGCCGTTAACATAACAATTAAAGAAACTGGTGTTAGTATGATTTACACCGCCGTTGTTTTATTCTTTGGATTTGGCATGTTTGTGTTGTCTGGATTTGGCGGCACACAAGCACTAGGAATACTTATTTCATTTACTCTTTTAATTGGATATTGCTCGAATTTAATTTTACTACCTGCCTTTTTATTAACTTTAGAAAAAGCTATTACAAATAAACGTTTTATTGAAAACCAGCCAATGATAGATTCAGAAGAAATTGTTGAAGAGGATTTAGAACTTGAAGCAGAAAATTAAACAATAAATAAATAATTAGCTTAATTAGAAAAAATATACTCGTAAAAAACAATTAAAAATTATTAGAATTTCATATAAATAGCTTATTTTTAGGGCACAAAACGACACTTATGAAAGGAATTATTTTAGCTGGAGGTTCTGGCACAAGATTGCATCCACTTACGTTAGCAATGAGTAAGCAGATGATGCCAATTTATGATAAACCAATGATTTACTATCCATTATCTGTTTTAATGATGGCTGGAATCAATGAAATATTAATCATATCAACGCCACAAGATTTACCAAACTTTGAAAGACTCTTGGGTAATGGTGAACAACTCGGATGTAAATTTACCTATGCTGTTCAAGAAGTTCCAAATGGTTTAGCGCAAGCTTTTGTAATTGGTGAAAAATTTATTGGAAATGATAAAGTCGCTTTAGTATTAGGTGATAATATTTTTTATGGTGTTGGTTTAGGCCGTATGCTTCAAAAAATTAATGATCCTGAGGGCGGTGTTGTTTTTGCTTATCACGTAAGTGATCCTGAACGATATGGCGTTGTGGATTTTGATACTGATTTCAACGTGCTTTCAATAGAGGAAAAACCACTTGAACCAAAATCAAATTACGCAGTTCCAGGTTTATATTTTTACGATAATACAGTTGTTGAAATTGCTAAAAATTTAAAGCCATCTCCTCGTGGAGAATATGAAATCACCGATGTAAATAAGGAATATTTAAAACGTAAACAACTCAAAGTTTCCATATTAGATAGAGGAACTGCTTGGTTAGATACTGGAACGTTTGCTTCTTTAATGCAAGCAGGGCAATTTGTTCAAGTCATCGAAGAACGCCAAGGTCTTAAAATTGGGTGCATTGAAGAAATAGCATACAAAATGAATTTTATTTCAAAAGAACAATTAATAAAAATAGCATCACCACTGACAAAAAGTGGATATGGTACCTATTTATTAAAAATGGCAGAAGCTAAATAATTTAACGTGCAAGATTATAAATCATTATTTAATACTTTAACACAAGCTATTGATGTCGAACAAAAAAAATTAAGTTCGACTAGTCCAATGCAAATGTATGAGCCAATGGCGTATATCATTGGCTTAGGAGGAAAACGTATTCGGCCACTACTAACCTTAGTTGGTTGCGATTTATTTGATGTAAATCCTGAACATGCTATACAATCTGCGTTAGCAGTTGAATTGTTTCATAACTTTTCTCTCATCCATGATGATATTTTAGATAAGGCGCCTTTAAGAAGAGGAAATACAACTGTTCACGAAAAGTGGAATACTGATATTGCTATTTTAAGTGGTGATGGAATGATGGTTAAGGCATTTGACGAACTATGTAAATCAAATCCTGTTCACATACATAACTTACTAAAGTTATTTTCAAAAACAGCTTTGGAAGTTTGTGAAGGCCAACAATACGATATGAATTTTGAAACGCAACAAACCGTTAGCGTGGAAGAATACATAAATATGATAACTTTTAAAACTGCTGTTCTATTAGGTTGTAGCTTACAAATGGGTGCTATTTGCGCTAATGCAAATGATTTAAATCAAAATCATGTATATGAATTTGGTAAAAACATTGGTATTGCTTTTCAGATTTTAGATGATGTCTTAGATGTTTATGCAACAGATGATAAATTTGGAAAACAAGTTGGTGGTGATATTATTTCAAACAAAAAAACATTTCTTCTTTTAAAAGCAATTGAACTAGCAACGCCAAATCAGAAAGAATCAATAACTCACCTTCTACAATCTACTGATATGTTAGAAAAAGTTAGTGCAATTACAGCAATTTATAATGATTTAAATATAAAGGAAATTGCTACTGTTGAAGCAAATTCATACACAACAATAGCTCTCAAACATCTTCATGAAATAAACGTAAATGAAGAGAAAAAAAATATGCTGAAACAATTCGCCTTTCATTTACTTAATCGCGAAATATAAATGCTAATCATCACTGAAGACCTAATAATGTCTTTCAAACATAAAACAGACATTCAGATTAGATTCAAAGACATTGATCAATTGGGTCATGTTAATAATGCTAACCACATAACTTATTTTGAAACATCTAGGGTAAATTATTTCAAAGATATTTTTAAGGATGAAACCAACTGGAAAGAAACCGGTTTAATTTTAGCTCATACTGAGATAACCTATAAAAGTCCTATTTTTTTAGAAGATACCATTTCGTGCTATACGAAAGTGTCTAAATTAGGCAATAAAAGTTTCGATATGGAAAACCTCATTGTAAAAACTAGCAATAGTGAGGAAATAATCGTTGCATATGGTAAAAGTGCTCTAGTTTGCCTTAATTACAATAGCAAGGAAACCATACCTATTCCAATAGAATGGGTAAAAAAAATCAAACAATACGAGGAAATTTAACCCCCAAAAAAAGATTATAACTTCACTATTTTTGTTTACTTTCGCTTAATTGTAATTTTTAATATGAAAACATTAATAGAAGGGTTTCCTTTACAACTGGAAGAAGCTTTAGGTATTGCCAATGATGCAAAACTTAATTTAAAAAGTAATGTCCAAAACATCATAATTACTGGCTTAGGTGGATCAGGCATTGGCGGAACTATTCTATCGGAATTAATTCAAGATGAATGTGCTATTCCTATATTAGTAAATAAAGATTATTTTTTACCAAACTTTGTAAATAAAAATACACTCGTTATTATATCTTCATATAGTGGTAATACAGAAGAAACTGTATCAGCTATGAAACAAGCTATTGCTAAGCAGGCTCAAGTTATTTGCATCACGAGTGGTGGTAAAATAAAGCAATTAGCAGATGAAAATAATTTCGACACTATCATCATCCCTGGAGGAAAACCTCCTAGATCTTGCATAGGATATTCTTTAGTCCAATTATTAAAAATCATTCAATTTAATGGATTTACTAAAGCTAATTTATTAGAACAAGTTTCAAACTCAATTGCCTTGTTAAATACAGAGAAAGAGTTTATTAAAAGCGAATCCATGGTCATTGCCAAATTACTAAAAGATAAACTTACAGTAATCTATTCATTAGGAACTTGTGAAGGAGTTGCAGTAAGATTTAGACAGCAAATAAATGAAAATAGTAAAATGTTGTGCTGGCATCATACCTTGCCAGAGATGAATCACAATGAACTAGTTGGGTGGACAACTAAAAATGAAAACCTAGCAGTTATCACGTTTAGAACTTCTTATGATTTTGAAAGAACAATTAAACGCTATGAAATTTGCAAAACATTATTTAGCAAGTATAGTTCCTCAGTAACTGACATCATAGCGAAAGGAAATTCTAAACTCGAACAATATTTATATTTAATTCATATTGGAGATTGGATTTCATGTGACATTGCTAATTTAAGAGGTGTTGATCCTATTGAAGTTGACGTGATTACCAACTTAAAAAATGAGTTAGCTAAAGTCTAAATTAACGTGAAACCAATTGTTTTATTTAAAGACCTCAACCTTATGGATTATAAGGAATGCTGGGATTATCAAGAAACATTATTCAATGAAACAGTTGCACTAAAAATTGCAAATAGAAATACTGAATCCCATTTGCAAATTCCAACAAAAAACCATTTACTATTTGTTGAACATCCTAACGTATACACACTTGGTAAAAGTGGGAATGTAAATCATTTATTATTAAATGAAATTCAACTCGAAGAAAAAAAAGCAACTTATTACAAAATAAATCGAGGTGGAGATATTACTTACCATGGTCCAGGGCAACTAGTAGGGTACCCCATTATAGATTTAGATTATTTTTTTTCTGACATTCATAAGTACTTGCGCTTACTAGAAGAAACAATTATTTTAACTTTAGATGAATACGGTATAAAAGCAGGAAGAAGTAAAGGTGAAACTGGTGTTTGGCTTGATGAAGAAAATGTTTTTAAAGCTCGTAAAATATGTGCTATGGGCGTTAGATGCAGTCGTTGGGTAACTATGCATGGATGGGGCTTTAACGTAAATTCAAACTTAGATTATTTTAATAATATTATTCCTTGTGGTATACAAGATAAAGCAGTAACAAGCCTTAATAAGGAATTAGGTCAAGAAGTTGATTTAATTGAAGTAAAGCAAAAACTAAAAAAACATTTTTCGCAATTGTTCGATTGCACATTAATTACGGATTAAGTTCGTTTAATTTAGTTGCAACAAAATGACCCATACTAAAACTTGCTTGTAATAAATAGCCTCCTGTTGGAGCATCAAAATCAAGCATTTCACCTATGCAGTAATGATGACGTAATTTATTGAATTCAAAAGTTGCGCCAACTTCATTTAAAGCAATACCACCAACCGTTGATATCGCTTCATCAATATCCGAAAAGCCAATCAATTCTAGTGGAAATGCTTTGATTAACTGACTCAGGGTTTTTGAATTTAAATAGTCCTCTTTTGTTGTTATACTTTGTATAAGTACAAATTGAACGTGAGATAAATTTAATTTTTTCTCTAAAATATCTTTGATGGATAAATTACTATTTTCCGTAAACCGTTTTATTATATCTTCCCTACTTAAATCAGGTTTAAAATCAATACATATATTTGCTTTTTTATCCTCTATAATTTGTTTTCTAATTTGCGGGCTAAGCGGGTAAATACCACTACCTTCTACTCCAAATTCTGTAAGAACAGCTTCCCCTTTAATTGATTTATCATGGCAAGTAAACACGCAATTTTTTAATGGCTTGCCAGAGATTTGTTTTAATATAACCTCTTTCCAATTAATTTTATAGGCACAATTTGATGGATAAAACGGATTAACTGAAATTCCTTTTTCAGAGAAAATACGAAGCCAATCCCCTGAGCTACCTGTGATTTTCCAACTTGAACCACCTAGCGCAAATATAGTAAAGTCTGATTTTACTGGGTAATTGTTGTTCTCATTTTCAAAAACTAAATCATTTTCTTCAAACCCTTTCCAAATAAATTCGGTTTTTATGTTTACGTTGTTCCGTTTTATTCTATCAATAATTAATGATAACACATCTATTGGTTTCATTCCTTTCTTTGGAAAAACTCGTTTGCTAGTTCCAACAAATGTTTCAACGCCAATGCTTTTTAGCCA
>JBIISW010000115.1:0-7872 GCA_044340865.1 Bacteroidia bacterium
TAAATGAAATTAAAAAAAATGAGAAAAAAGCGATTACTATAAATGCTTTGAATCGCACCCTTTCAGTCATTTTAATTGATCATGTTAAAAATCATTATTTAAACTTAGAAATTCTTCGAAAGCATGGGGCGACTTTATCCGATGCGCTTAACGAAGAAAAAAGAGATTCTATCTGCGTTTTAAATGAAACGCCAGAAGTTGATTATTCATTAGCTTTGGCTGAAGGAATAGCACTTGGAAATTATCAATTCATAAAACATAAACCAAGCGGCGTTAAAAAGGCAAATACGTTGAAATCCATTTCTATCATTGATTCAAAAGTAAATCAACAACACATAATAAATGCTTCTATTGCCATTGATGCAACATTAAAAGCAAGAGATTTAGTTAATGAACCTGTAAACTATTTAAACGCCATTCAACTTTCTCAATCTTTTAAAGAAATGGGAAAAGAAGCGGGCTTTAAAGTAGAGGTTTGTAATAAATCAAAAATTAAACAACTAAAGATGGGTGGTTTATTAGCTGTAAATCAAGGAAGTGTTGACGAACCAACATTTACTATTATGGAGTACAAACCAAAAAATGCTAAAAATAAAAAGCCGTTTGTTTTAGTAGGAAAAGGTGTTGTGTATGATACTGGCGGACTTAGTTTGAAACCAACTGCTAATAGTATGGACTTAATGAAGTGTGATATGGCAGGCGCTGCGGCTGTAAGTTGCACAATGTATGCCATTGCAAAAGCTAAATTAAATGTTCACGTTATTGCTTTAGTTCCTGCGACCGATAATAGACCTGGATTTAACGCCTTTGCCCCTGGTGACATTATTACAATGATGGATGGAAGCACAGTAGAAATGCTGAATTCAGATGCAGAAGGTAGAATGATTTTGGCTGATGCATTACATTTTGCAAAACGTTATAATCCTGAAATGGCTATTGAATTATCAACATTAACAGGCGCAGCAGCAGCAGCTATTGGACAATACGGCATTGTGAGTATGGGAACAAGCACTGATGAACAAAAAACAAAACTAACGGTTAGCGGACTGCGCATGCACGAACGATTAGTTGAGTTTCCATTTTGGGATGAATATGCTGAATTATTAAAATCGGATATCGCTGATCAAAAAAACCTTGGTGGTCCTTATGGAGGAGCTATAACTGCAGGCAAGTTTTTAGAAAAATTCACAAACTATCCTTATATGCATTTTGATATTGCTGGCCCTGCTTTCAATACGGCCAAAGATAGTTACCGTGGAAAAGGAGCTACTGGTTATGGCGTAAGATTATTATTTGACTTTTTCTCAAATTTATAAGGATTGAAATATTTTGTTGTCATATTTATGTTGTTATGTTGTTCTATGTTAGCACAGCCTAAATCTGAAAGTTTAATCGCAATACATTATGATGAAGAATCAAAGTTAGATTTAACGCAGCATGTTTATAAATACAACTTTATTAATTACACTTACATAGGTCGAGAAAAAATAATATCGGTTAAAGGCCGGTTGAATAATAAAGATTATATCCGCTTAGATAAAGGAAAAAATAGTATTTATAAAAATAGATACTTGATTTCTGCTTCTGGTAACGTGATTGATTTACATGAAAAAAAAGTGTTGCATGATGGCAATGCAAGTTTTGTGAAATGCTCTAACGATAGTATTATTTTTTTTACAAATGATTTATTTAAAGGTAAATTTTATTCTGTATTTGATATTTCAACTAACGTTTATTCAGAAGTAAAGTCGCTAACCTTTAATCCAATTATAAAGCAAGATGTTGAATTTGATATTTCGGAAACACCTTATAAATTATTTTATTATCCGAGAGGGAAACAAAAAGTTTTGATTTTAAAAGATGCAGGGCACGGATGTTCTAATTTACTCAATAAACAAAACGACATCCCGATTTATTGGATTGATCAAGATAATTTCATCTTCCCAAATGTAAAAATATCAAATATAGAAGGAGTCATTCAAAAGTGTAATCTTAAAACAAATCAAATCAATGATATTGGTAAGTTTAGTTCACTAGCATCAAATGATTGTAATTTTAATTTCACAAACTCTGGTGAATCTGCACAACTAGAATTTTGTTTTAAAGACAAAATTTATAAAATTAATTTATTACAAGAGAGCATGGAGCAACTTGAAATGAAAAATTTGAGCAATGGATTTTCAGCTTCTATTACATTTGATTCAAAGGGAAGACGCGTTTTTTATAATCGTAAAGAAGTAGGGATTCTCAATTTTGCATTGAGTAACGCTGTTACATCCGCAAACTACTTTGCTGCAGTCAAAGACATTGTAGTGGGGGGAGACTATTTTCAAAATGGACTGTCCGTATATAACCTACACCAATTAAAATGGGAGATTATTAAAGCTGATGAAATTGCTTCTTTAGTTGGATGGATAAATAATTAATTAATGTAATTAAAAAATTATGATAGAAAATAAAGTAATTGTAGGGATTTCTCAAGGAGACATCAACGGTATTGGACTTGAGATTATATTAAAAACTTTAATAGAGCCTGAAATTTCGGAAATATGTATTCCTGTGTTATTTAGTTCACAAAAAACGGTTTCCTACTTTCGAAAAGCATTGAGCTTGGAAGATTTTAATTTTAATTCTTTGCGTGATTTTAAAGAACTTCACACCAAGAAACCAAATGTATTTATTTGCTACGAAGAAGAAGTTTTAATTGAGGTGGGTAAAGCATCTGTTGATAGCGGTAAATACGCAAAATTAGCATTAGAACAAGCAACAACTGCCTTAATTGAAAAAAAAATAGACGTACTTGTAACAGCTCCAATTAATAAGCACGCCATGCAAGAAGCAGGATTCAATTATCCAGGCCACACTGAGTATTTGGGTGAAAAACTTGGTGGAAAACCTCTGATGTTATTGTGTGCTGATAAATTAAGAGTGGCGGTTGTTTCTGGCCATGTCGCCATTAAAGATGTTGCACAATCAATTACAGAACAAAATGTATTGGTAAAAATTGAACAATTAAATAATTCACTCATAAAAGATTTTGGAATAAGAAAACCAAAAATTGCTGTACTGGGACTTAATCCTCATGCTGGTGAAAACGGAAAAATGGGTAATGAAGAAGAGATGGCCATTTCGCCAGCTATAAGAAAAGCTCAAGAAACGATGTTTGTACATGGACCTTATTCTGCTGATGGTTTCTTTGGAAACAATACACAATCACAGTTTGATGGTGTGTTAGCGATGTATCACGATCAAGGACTCATTCCATTTAAAACATTAGCATTTAATAATGGCGTTAATTTTACAGCAGGTTTAAACTATATTCGAACATCTCCTGACCATGGAACAGCCTATGAGATTGCAGGAAAGAATATGGCCGATGCCTCCTCGTTCCGAGAATCAATTTATGCTGCAATTGATATTTTTAAAAACAGACAACTCTATGCAGAAATATCAGCTAACCCTCTTATAAGCAATCCTACGAAGAAGGAAAGAAGTTAAGTTAGTTAACCATTTTTTTCAATTAAGAAATTAAAACTTTAACACATTTTAAGACTAAAATCGCTTAATTCTTGCTGTGTTAAGACTAAAATCGTAAATTCGTCGTTCATTAAATAATGAATCAAACAGAACAAATAAATTTATCTGCTGTGCCAAAACACATTGCTATCATTATGGATGGGAATGGACGTTGGGCTAAACAACAAGGTGAAAATCGTATCTATGGACATTATGAAGGTGTTAACTCGGTAAGAAGTGTTGTTGAAGGAGCGGGTGAGGTAGGTGTAAAATATCTTACATTATATGCATTCAGCACTGAAAATTGGAATAGACCAAAAGAAGAGGTAGACGCTTTAATGGAATTGCTTGTTTCAACTATAAGTATGGAAACTGCTGAATTGCATAAAAAAAATGTGCGATTAATGGCGATTGGAAATGTAAAAAGTTTACCTCAATCTTGTATTGATGAGTTGAACGAATCCATAAACATGACGGCGAACAATACAGGACTTACACTTGTGTTAGCGTTAAGTTATTCTGCCAAGTGGGAAATTTTAAATGCAGTGAAACAAATTGCTTCTAAAGTTAAAAGTAATGAATTAACTATTGATGATATTTCAGAGTTAGAATTTGAAAACAACCTTTGCACTTCTAGCATTCCAGACCCCGAATTAATGATAAGAACGAGTGGTGAACATAGAATTAGTAATTTTTTATTATGGCAGTTGGCTTATTCTGAGTTTTACTTTACAGAAACACTTTGGCCTGATTTTAGAAAAAAAGATTTATTTACAGCTATATTAAATTATCAAAACAGAGAAAGACGATTTGGTAAAACAAGTGAACAATTATTATAACGTATTCATGACAATTACTAAAACCGTATATCTTATTTCTTTTTTTCTGACATCCATGATTGGCTTTTCTCAGATTACGGGTAATACTACCTATGCTATGGATTCTATCAATTGGGAAAAGCCTACAGATTATACGATTGCAGGCATTCAAATAGAATGTTCACAGTTTACAGATAAAAATGTGGTTCGTTTACTTTCTGGATTAACCATTGATGATAAGATTCAAATACCTGGCGATAAAATAGGAGAAGCTATTAAAAATCTTTGGAAACAAGGACTTTTTGAAGATGTTAAAATTTATTTAGAAAAGACGATTGGAGATAAAGCTTTTTTAAAAATTGAGGTGATTGATAAGCCAAAGCTTACTAAATTTTCATTTAATCATGTGGTTAAAAAAAATGATGCCGATGAGATTCGTACAAAAATAAGATTTGTTACCGGCAAAGTGGTTACTGATTATACATTGGGCTTCATTAAAAATACGGTTAAAGATCATTATATCAATAAAGGTTTTTATAACACCACAGTTGACATTATTTCTCAACCTGATAAATTAACTAAAACACCTCATGTAATTGTTGCGATTAATGTTGTTAAAGGAAAAAAAGTTCGCATCAAAAATTTAAACATTGAAGGTAATACCGTAATTAAAACGTGGAAACTTCGTCACAAAATGAAGGATAGTAAGCCATTTCGCGCGTATAATCCATTTAATTCAGGAAAATATTTGGAAGAAAATTTAGAAAAAGATTTGCCATCGATTATTGCCAAATACAATAGCAAAGGATACAGAGATGCTCGCATTGTAAAAGACACTGTATATTTTATAGCAAAAAACAGAGTTAATATTGATATTAAAATTGATGAAGGACATAGGTATTATTTCGGAAAAATTAATTGGCTTGGAAATGCAAAATACAGAAGCGGTCAATTAGATACAATTTTAAATATCAAACAAGGTGAAGTTTTTGATCAAACTCATTTAGATCAAAAGCTATATATGAATCCAACAGGATATGATATTTCATCGTTGTATATGGATGATGGGTATTTATTTTTTAATATCACTCCACAAGAAGTAAATATTCATAATGATACGATTGATTTAGACATACACATGTACGAAGGTAAACAAGCTACCATAAATAAAGTAACTGTTATGGGAAATTCGAAAACGAATGACCATGTTATTTATCGTGAAATCAGAACAAGGCCGGGGCAATTATTTCGTCGTTCAGATATTATTAGAACACAGCGAGAATTAAGCCAGCTTGGCTATTTTGATCCTGAAAAATTAGGAGTTACACCAACACCTAATGCGGCTGATGGTACTGTAGATATTGAATACAGAGTTGAAGAAAAACCATCCGATCAGGTTGAACTTTCTGGTGGTTGGGGCGGTGGCCGTGTGGTTGGAACATTGGGATTGTCTTTTAATAATTTTTCAATGCGTAATATTTTTAAACCATCTTCATGGAGTCCACTTCCAACTGGAGATGGACAAAAATTTAGTATACGCGCACAAACAAATGGAGTTTTTTATCAATCATATAACTTATCGTTTACTGAGCCTTGGCTTGGAGGAAAAAAACCAAACTCTTTGAGTGTTTCAGCGTTCCATTCTCGATTTAATCAAACTGGTGAAAAAAAATATTCTACTGATGCAGAAGGAAATAAAATCATTAATCCACTGAGAAGCACCATGTTTATTTCTGGTGCATCTGTTGGATTTGGTAAGAGATTAAAAA
Source organism: Bacteroidia bacterium (assembly GCA_044340865.1). Lineage (GTDB taxonomy): Bacteria > Bacteroidota > Bacteroidia > B-17B0 > Aurantibacillaceae > UBA4416. Next base: position 6,104 of record JBIISW010000115.1, read on the forward strand.
AGCCAGACGACTTTTTTTCATTATATACGGAAGCAAGTTATCAGTATTATGAATTACTGAATTATCCATATTTTATTTTAGCTAATGGTTATGCTAATGATTTTAATTGCAAAATTAATATCACACGTAATAGTATCGATGCTCCTATATTTCCAAAAAACGGATCTAACTTTTCCTTGTTAGGACAATTTACACCTCCATATTCTTTGTTTAATGGTGTAAATTATACGACGGCTTCCATGTCTGAAAAGTATAAATTTATTGAATACCAGAAATTTAAATTTACAGCCGAATGGTATACACAATTAACGAATCAAAAAGCAGGAGAGGGGAAAGAAGCACGTAATTTAGTTTTACGAACTAAAATTGGTTATGGAATTTTAGGGATGTATAATAAGAAAGTTGGAGTCTCTCCTTTTGAGCGTTATTATATGGGTGGAAGTGGCTTAAGTGGTTTTCAAAATTTTGTTGCACGTGAAATAATTGGATTAAGAGGCTATACAGATAATTCCATTTCAAGTTCTCAAGGTGATCCTATATGCGCGCGTTATACCATGGAATTAAGATATCCGATTTCATTAAATCCACAAGCTACTATATTTGTATTGGGTTTTGCAGAAGCTGGAAATACGTGGGCAAAGTATAAAGATTTTAATCCATTTGCAGTGAAACGAAGTGCAGGTTTTGGATTAAGAGTGTTTTTACCCATGTTTGGATTGTTAGGTTTAGATTATGGTTGGGGCTTTGATAACATTCCAGGTAATCCAAATTCAGGAAACGGGAAGGGTCAGTTCCATTTTACCTTAGGTGCTCAATTAGGCGAATTGTAGTGGGATTAAATTTTAAAAAATATATGTAACTTGTCACCCAGTTTGATTTAATAATTTAAAATGAAAAAAATGAAAAATGTATTATTCACTGCCTTAACAATTATTATTTCAATGACTGCTGTTGCTCAAAAAACAGGATTTGTTGATACGGATTACATTTTATCTCGCATTCCTGAATACAAAGCAGCACAAGCTGAAATTGATAAAACTTCGATTGATTGGCAAAAAGAAATTGAATTGAAATATAGTGAAATTGATAAGTTATATAAAATCTATAAAGCTGAATCGGTCTTGTTAACCGACGATATGAAGAAGAAACGCGAGAACGAAATCATCAATAAAGAAAAAGAAGCAAAAGAATTACAAAAATCTCGTTTTGGCGTGGATGGAGAATTATTTAAAAAACGTATGGAATTAGTGAAACCAATTCAAGACAAAGTATTTAGTGCGGTGAAACAAGTTGCTGAAAAAAGTGGATTAGCTTTTATTTTTGACAAAGCTGGTCAAGTATCACTATTATACTCCAATAGCAAGTATGATAAGAGTGAAGACGTCTTAACGTTTATGGGTTATAATAAAAAATAAGTATTAATAAATAATAAATAAAAAAACAGAAATGAAAAGAATAGTAAAATCAGTAGCGATTGTTGTTTTAAGCATTAGCTCTTTCGCAGTAGCGCAAGCTCAAAAAGTTGCACATATTAGTGTTGACTCATTAATTAGCATTATGCCTGAAAGTAAAACAGCGGAAGGTTTAGTCGTTAAACACCAAAAAGAGTTAGAAACGCAAGTTGGAAGCATGCAAACAGAATTGCAGTCTAAATATGAAAAATATATGGCTGAAGGATCAACGTATTCTGAAATCATTAAAGCTTCAAAAGAAAAAGAATTACAAGATTTGAAGAATCGTGTAGATGAATTTACAGCACAAGCACGTCA